>NZ_JBHWCL010000016.1:0-99484 GCF_042735125.1 Kitasatospora sp. NPDC059599
GCGTCGAGCTTCTCGGGCTCGGGCTCGGGCTCGCGCTCGGCCGCAGCGGCCTTCTTCGAGGCCCGCAGGCTGGTGAACGTGGTGACGGCCAGCACCACCACGATGAAGCCCAGCGAGAACGGGATGCCGATCTCCGGAACGTTCGCCCCGGCCTCGTGCGCGGCGTGCAGCACCAGCTTCACGCCGATGAAGCCGAGGATCACCGACAGGCCGTACGACAGGTGGACCAGCTTCTTCAGCAGGCCGCCGATCAGGAAGTACAGCTGGCGCAGCCCCATCAGGGCGAAGGCGTTGGCCGTGAAGACGACGTACGGGTCCTGGGTGAGGCCGAAGATGGCCGGGATCGAGTCCAGGGCGAACAGCACGTCCGTGGTGCCGATCGCCAGCATCACGATCAGCATCGGGGTGATCAGCCGGCGGCCGTTCTCCCGGATGAACAGCTTGGTGCCGTGGTACTTGTCGGTCGACGGGAAGCGCTGCGTGATGGACTTGAGCAGGCGGTTCTCCTCGAACTCCTCCTCCTCTTCCTCGGCCCGGGCCTCCTTGATCAGCTTCCAGGCCGTCCAGATCAGGAAGGCGCCGAAGATGAAGAACACCCACGAGAACTGGGAGACCAGCGCCGCACCGCCGGCGATGAACACCGCCCGGAGCACCAGCGCGATGATCACGCCGAACATCAGCACGCGCTGCTGGTAGATCCTCGGCACCGCGAACTTGCCCATGATCAGGATGAACACGAAGAGGTTGTCGACGCTGAGCGACTTCTCGGTGATGTAGCCGGCGAAGAACTCACCGGCCGGCTGGGCGCCGGAGTGCCACCAGAGGAACCCGCCGAAGATCATTGCCAGCACGACCCAGACGGCCGTCCAGATCCCGGCCTCCTTGATCGAGACCTCGTGCGGCTTGCGGCCACCGATGAAGAAGTCGGCCACGATCAGCGCGATCAGCACACCGATCGTGGTGACCCACATGGTTACGGAAACGTCCACTACTGCTCCTCCGGCAGGTAGGCGAGACAGTCATCGTCACTTGCCGGAGGTCTCTTCCGCCCATCGGGCCAGCGCCCCGGGGTGCCACGACGGGCACCCGTGATGACGGGGTCGGCTGTCGAGGAATACTCCCCTCCGCTGCCGTCAACAGTAACAGGGAAGGCAAAGAAAGGTAAAGAAGGTAAAGGACCGTCAGAGGTAGGGCTCGATCGCCGGCAGCAGGTCCTGGAAGGTGCGCCCCTTCGCCGGGGCGCCGATCGCCTGCATCTCCCAGCCGCCGTCGCCGTCCCGCACCACCTTGGCCATGATCTGCCCGGTGTGCGGCCCGCCGCCCGCCAGCTCGTAGCGGGCCAGTTCCAGCCCGGTGGTCTCGTCCACCAGGCGGCAGTGCGCCCGCTGCACCTCGGCGAAGGTCTGCCCGGTGTAGGAGCTCACCGTGAACACCACCTGGGTGATGTGCGGCGGCACGTGCATCAGGTCGACCAGGATCGCCTCGTCGTCCTCGTGCCCCGAGCCGCCCTCCAGGTTGTCCCCGGTGTGCCGGACGGAGCCGTCGTTGCTCTCCAGGTGCTGGAAGAACACCACGTCGGACGGGGTCCGCTCGGCGTACAGCAGCGCCGAGGCGTCCAGGTCGATCGTCCTGGTGCGGCTGCCGAACAGGCCCCGCTTGGGGGCGGCCTGCCAGCCGAGGCCCATCCGGACCACGGTCAGGGCCGCGCCCGCCCCCTTCTGGAGGCTGACCCGCTGCCCCTTGGCAAGGTTCACCGACACGACGTTGTCCTCTCTGCCGGCCACGCGGTCGCTGCCGCCCGGCTCCCCGGTGGAACACCCCGTCGCCGTCCCCCGGCTGAGGCCCCCCTCTACTACGGCCCGCGCCCGTCCCGTGGGCGCGATGCCGCAGGCCAGCCTAGGCCCTGCGACACCCCGACCTCCCCAGGGTTTCCCCGTTTGTGGCAAGGCTGAGACACCGCCGGGCTTGACCGGTGCCATTCCGGCCAAGCCCGGACCCCGCCCTCTGGTCGGCTACGCCACACCCGCCTCGCGCATCTGCCGCAACTCCTTCTTCAGCTCCTTGACCTCGTCCCGGAGCCGGGCCGCGACCTCGAACTGCAGATCGGCGGCGGCCGTGTGCATCCGGTCGGTCATCTCCTGGATCAGGTCCGCCAGCTCGGCGGCCGGCAGGGACTTGGCGGGCTTGCGCTCCGCGCCCAGCGACGGCACCGGGGCCTTGCCCTTGCCGCGGTAGCCGGTGGACAGCAGCTCGTCGGTGTCCACGTCCTCGCGGGCGAGGGTGTCCAGGATGTCGCCGATCTTCTTCCGCAGCGGCTGCGGGTCGATCCCGTGCTCCTTGTTGTAGGCCTGCTGCACGGCCCGCCGGCGGTTGGTCTCGTCGATCGCCTTCTCCATCGAGGGCGTGATCCGGTCCGCGTACATGTGGACCTGGCCGGAGACGTTGCGGGCCGCGCGGCCGATCGTCTGGATCAGCGAGGTGCCGGAGCGCAGGAAGCCCTCCTTGTCCGCGTCCAGGATCGCCACCAGCGACACCTCGGGCAGGTCCAGGCCCTCGCGCAGCAGGTTGATGCCGACCAGCACGTCGTACCGGCCCGCCCGCAGTTCGCGCAGCAGCTCCACCCGGCGCAGGGTGTCCACGTCGCTGTGCAGGTACCGGACCCGGATGTCCAGGCCGAGCATGTAGTCGGTGAGGTCCTCGGCCATCTTCTTGGTCAGCGTGGTGACCAGCACGCGCTCGTCCCGCTCGACCCGCCGGCGGACCTCGTGCACCAGGTCGTCGATCTGGCCCTCGGTCGGCTTGACGATCACCTCGGGGTCGATCAGGCCGGTCGGGCGGATGATCTGCTCGACCTGGCCGTCGCCGCGCGACAGCTCGTACGGGCCGGGCGTCGCCGACAGGTACACCGTCTGGCCGATCCGCCCCAGGAACTCCTCCCACTTCAGCGGGCGGTTGTCCATCGCGGACGGCAGCCGGAAGCCGTGCTCGACCAGGGTGCGCTTGCGCGAGGCGTCGCCCTCGTACATCGCGCCGATCTGCGGGACGGTGACGTGCGACTCGTCGATGACCAGGAGGAAGTCCTCCGGGAAGTAGTCGAGCAGGGTGTTCGGCGGGGAGCCGGGCTCGCGGCCGTCGAAGTGCATCGAGTAGTTCTCGACGCCCGAGCAGGTGCCGATCTGGCGCAGCATCTCGATGTCGTACGTGGTGCGCATCCGCAGCCGCTGGGCCTCCAGCAGCTTGCCCTGCTTCTCCAGCCTGGCGAGCGTCTCCTCCAGCTCCTTCTCGATGCCGGTGACCGCGCGCTCCATGCGTTCGGGGCCGGCCACGTAGTGCGAGGCGGGGAAGACGTACACCGACTCGTCCTGGCTGATGATCTCGCCGGTGAGCGGGTGCAGGGTGTACAGGGCCTCGATCTCGTCGCCGAACATCTCGATCCGGACGGCGAGCTCCTCGTAGACCGGGAAGATCTCGATGGTGTCGCCGCGCACCCGGAAGGTGCCGCGGGTGAAGGCGACGTCGTTGCGGGCGTACTGGATGTCCACGAAGCGGCGCAGCAGGTCGTCCCGGTCGATCTCCTGGCCGATCCTGAGCGGCACCATCCGGTCCACGTACTCCTGCGGCGTGCCGAGGCCGTAGATGCAGGAGACGGACGCGACCACGATCACGTCCCGGCGGGTGAGCAGCGAGTTGGTCGCCGAGTGCCGCAGCCGCTCGACCTCCTCGTTGATCGAGGAGTCCTTCTCGATGTAGGTGTCCGTCTGCGGGACGTACGCCTCGGGCTGGTAGTAGTCGTAGTACGAGACGAAGTACTCGACCGCGTTGTTCGGCAGCAGTTCGCGGAACTCGTTGGCCAGCTGGGCGGCCAGCGTCTTGTTCGGCGCCATCACCAGGGTGGGCCGCTGCAGCTTCTCGATCATCCAGGCCGTGGTGGCCGACTTCCCGGTGCCGGTGGCACCGAGCAGCACGACGTCCTTCTCCCCTCCCCTGATCCGCCGCTCCAGCTCGGCGATCGCCGCCGGCTGGTCGCCGTTCGGCTGGAAGGGACTGACGACCTCGAAGGGCGCCACGGACCGCTCAATACTCGTGATGGGACGCACGACTCCACCGTACGACCCACCACTGACAGGAGGTGCCGGTTCGCTCAGGCCGCGTGCGCCTCGAAGCTCATGGCCGGCTCGCGGGCAGGGTCGATGCGGACGACCGAGTCGAAGGCGGCGGCGAGGCGCCCTCAGCGGGAGGTCACGGCTCAGGCCTTGGCGCTGTCCCGGGCGAGGGCGACGAGGCGGGAGATCGCGCGCAGGTACTTCTTGCGGTAGCCGCCGCGGAGCATCTCCTCCGGGAAGACCCGGTCGAAGGGCAGGCCCGAGGCGGTGATGGGGAGTTCGCGGTCGTACATGCGGTCGGCGAGCACCACCAGGCGCAGGGCGGTGGACTGGTCGTCGACCTGGTGCACGCCGCGCAGGCAGACGGCGGTGACGTCGTCCAGCAGCGCGCCGTAGCGGCTGGGGTGGACGGCGGAGAGGTGGGCGAGCAGGGCATCGAAGTCGTCCAGGGAGGCGCCGGGGGTGCCGACGGCGGCGACCTCGACGGCCTCGTCGGAGTACGGCGGCGGGGCGTCGGGCAGGCCGCGGTGGCGGTAGTCCTGGCCGTCGATCCGCATCGGCCGGAAGTGCGCGGACAGGCCCTGGATCTCGCGCAGGAAGTCGGCGGCGGCGAAGCGGCCCTCGCCGAGCTTCTCGGGCAGGGTGTTCGAGGTGGCGCACAACTTGACGCCGTTGTCGACCAGGCGGCCGAGCAGGGTCGAGACCAGCACGGTGTCGCCCGGGTCGTCCAGCTCGAACTCGTCGATGCAGAGCAGCGTGTGCCCGGAGAGGGTCTGCACCGCCTGCTGGAAGCCGAGCGCGCCGACCAGGTTGGTCAGCTCGACGAAGGTGCCGAAGGCCTTGGGGCCGGGGGCCGTGTGCCACAGCGAGGCGAGCAGGTGGGTCTTGCCGACGCCGTAGCCGCCGTCGAGGTAGACCCCGGCCGGGCCGGTGGGCGCGGGGGCGGAGCGGCGGAACCAGCTGCGCTTGGGTGCCGAACCGTTTCCTCCGGAGAGGGTGGCCGCGAACTGCTCCAGGACCTGGACGGCCTCGTACTGGCTCGGCTGGGTCTGGTCCGGGATGTACGACCCGAAGCTCACGCCCGCGAACCGGGGCGGCGGGACCATCTCGGCGACCAGCCGCTCGGCGGGCACCACGGGGCGGCGGTCGGTGAGCGCGATCGGGGAGCCGGCCGCGCCAGCGGTGGCTATGGACTCGGTCGCGGTGTCGGGGCGGGAGGCTGCGGGCACATCAGTAGAGGGTACGCCTGGTCCCGGCCGCCTCCGAACCGTCTCCGGGCGACGCCCGGTGGAACACTGAGGGCATGCAACAGTTGATCAGCCCGCTGGGTGCGCCGGTCTCCGATCCGGCCGCGCTGGAGTCGCTCGCCGCCGTGTACGCGTACCCCGAACAGGTGAATCGGGGCCGTCCGTGGCTGCGCGCCAACATGGTGTCGGGCCTGGACGGCGGGGCGCGGCTCGACGGCCTCTCCGAAGGGCTCTCCGGCGACGCCGACAAGCGGATCTTCGGGGTGCTGCGCGCCCTGTCCGACGTGGTGCTGGTGGGTGCGGAGACGGTCCGCGCGGAGGGCTACCGACCGGCCCGGGCCCGCAAGGAGTTCGCGGCGGCCCGGACGGCGGCGGGCCAGGCGCCGGCCCCGGTGATCGCGGTCGTGACCCGCTCGCTGCAGCTGGACCTGACCGCGCCGCTGTTCACGGAACCGCTGGTCAGGACGGTGGTGATCACCACCGAGGACGCCCCCGCGGAGCGTCGCCGGGCGGTCGCCGAGGTGGCCGACCTGGTGCTCGCCGGCACCGGTTCGGTGGACCTGCGGGCGGGCGTGGCGGCACTGGCCGAACGGGGCTGGACGCGGCAGCTGACCGAGGGCGGCCCGCGGCTGCTGGGGCAGTTCGCGGCGGCGGGCCTGCTGGACGAGCTGTGCCTGTCGCTGGCCCCGCTGCTCACCGGCGGCGACGCGCCGCGCATCCTCCACGATGCGCAAATGCCTGACGTGCAGCGGATGCGACTGGTCTCATTGATCGAGCAGAAAGGATTCCTCTTCACCCGCTACCTGCGTCACCCGGGTTCGGAATGACCCCGTGACCCCCCGGTCGTGATGCCGTTATGCGATGCCGGGGCCCGGGGGCCGGCCACTGGAAGGGACTCACGTGTTCAAGACGGTACTGATGATCGAAAAGGCTCTCTCCGACGCGGACGTGGAGCTCGTCACCACGCTCCACAGCGACGAGGAGGTCTCCTTCGTCGTCCTCATGCAGCCGCGCGGCAGGCAGGACGAGCTGCTGCGGGCACTGGACGACGTCGCCCTCGGCCACCTCGACAAGGTGAGGCACGAGCACGACGAGTCCGAGACCGGGCCGACCGTGGCCACCGAGTCGCTGGAGCACAGCCTGCGCCACCTGCGCTCGGCCGGGGCCGAGGCGGTGGGCGAGCTCGTCGAGGACAAGCCCCTGGAACGGCTGCGCGCGGTCGTCGAGGAGCACCGGGCGGACGAGGTGGTGGTGCTCACCTCACCGCACTTCGTGGAGGAGTTCTTCCACCGCGACTGGGCCTCCCAGGCCCGGCACAAGGTGGGGGTCCCGGTGCTGAGGCTGTTCGCCAGCGACTCCTAGACGAGCCCTGGGGACCGCCGCCCGCGGGCGGGAGGTCCGGCGACGGACCCCGGCTCCGCGCGCCGGTGGTGCAGAATCGTCCTTGCGGTCCGCCCGCGAGGACGGTTCTGACGTGCGTGACGTGTGTGACGTCCCTGACGTCCGTGCCGTCGACGCGCACCGAACCGTCCGCCCGACCTGTCTGCCCCCGCCCGTACGGAGCCACGCCTTGAACGACGCCGCGCACGACCTGCACGCCCCGCACTTCATCGGCATCGGCGGCGCCGGGATGTCCGGCCTGGCGAAGATCCTCGCAGTGCGCGGTGCCAGCGTCTCCGGCAGCGACTCCAAGGAGTCCGAGACCGTCCTCGCGCTGCGCGCCCTCGGCGCCACCGTGCACGTCGGCCACGCCGCCGAGCACGTGCCGGACGGCACCAGCAGCGTGGTCGTCTCCAGCGCGATCCGCGCCGACAACCCGGAGCTGGCCACCGCCCGCGAGCGCGGCATCCCGGTGGTGCACCGCTCCGACGCGCTGGCCGCGCTGATGGGCGGCCGCCGCGCGCTCGCGGTCGCCGGCACCCACGGCAAGACCACCACCACCAGCATGCTCGCCGTCGCCCTCGGCGAGCTGGGCCTGGACCCGTCCTACGCGATCGGCGGCGACCTCGACGCCCCCGGCTCCAACGCCCACCACGGCACCGGCGAGGTCTTCGTCGCCGAGGCCGACGAGAGCGACCGCAGCTTCCACAAGTACGCGCCCGAGGTGGCGATCGTGCTCAACGTGGAGCTGGACCACCACGCCAACTACGCCTCGATCGACGAGATCTACGAGTCCTTCGAGACCTTCGTCGGCCGGATCGTCCCCGGCGGCACCCTGGTGGTCTCGGCCGACCACGACGGCGCCCGTGAGCTGACCTCCCGGGTGGCCGGCCGCGAGGGCCTGAACGTGGTCACCGTCGGCTCCGCCGAGGACGCCGACGTGCGCGTGCTCTCGGTGGTCGCCCGCGGAATGACCAGCGAGGTCACCGTCGTCCTGGACGGCACCGAGCTGACCTTCACCGTCTCGGTGCCCGGCCGCCACTACGCCCACAACGCGGTCGCCGCGCTGGCCGCCGGCGTCGCGCTGGACGTCCCGGCCGCCGACCTGGCCAAGGCGCTCGGCGCCTACACCGGCGTGCGCCGCCGCCTGCAGCTCAAGGGCGAGGCCGCCGGCGTCCAGGTGATCGACTCCTACGCCCACCACCCGACCGAGATGACCGCCGACCTGGAGGCGATCCGCGAGGGCCTGGAGGGCGAGGGCCGGGTGCTGGTGGTCTTCCAGCCGCACCTGTTCAGCCGCACCCAGCAGCTCGCCGAGGAGATGGGCCGGGCCCTGGCGCTGGCCGACGCCTCGGTGGTGCTGGACATCTACCCGGCCCGGGAGGACCCGATCCCGGGCGTCACCAGCGAGCTGATCATCGACGCCGCCCGCCGGGCCGGCGCCGAGGTCACCGCCGAGCACTCCTTCGCCGCCGCCCCCGCCCTGCTGGCAGGCCTCGCCCGCCCGGGCGACCTGCTGCTCACCATGGGCGCGGGCGACGTCACCAACCTCGGGCCCGAAATTCTCGAACACCTCGCGAACGTTGCCTCCAACGTCTGACGTACGTCCACCGCGACCGGGAGCCGTGATGAGCTACGAGATCGAGAAGTCCGACGCCGAGTGGCGCGCCCAGCTCAGCCCCGAGGAGTACCACGTGCTCCGCGAGGCGGGCACCGAGCGCCCGTTCACCGGCGAGTACACCGACACCAAGACGGTCGGCGTCTACGGCTGCCGGGCCTGCGGCGCGGAGCTGTTCAGCTCCGAGACCAAGTTCGACAGCCACTGCGGCTGGCCGTCGTACTTCGCGCCGCTGGCCGAGGACCGGGTCCAGTACATCGAGGACACCTCGCTCGGCATGCGCCGGGTGGAGGTGCGCTGCGCGCGCTGCGGCGGGCACCTGGGGCACGTCTTCGAAGGCGAGGGCTACGGCACGCCGACCGACCAGCGCTACTGCATCAACAGCATCTCGCTGACGCTCAAGCCGGCCGAGTAGCGGCGGCCGCACCGAGGGCCCGGACACCACTCGCGGTGTCCGGGCCCTCGGGCCGTCCGGGCGCTACCCGGCGACCGGCTCGAAGCGGACCGGGAGGTGCACCAGGGCGCGGTGGAACGGGCCCGGGCGCCAGAGCAGTTCCTCGGCCGGGGCGGCCAGTTCGAGGTCGCTGAGCCGACTGCCGAGCTGCTCGATCGCGGTGATCGAGATCAGCAGGGCCGGGTCCCGGGCCGGGCAGGCGTGCGGGCCGGCCGCCCAGGCCAGGTGGGCGCTCTCCCCGCTGCGCAGCGCGCCGGCGTCGTCGGTGGGCGGCGCCGCCTGGGAGTTGGCGGCCGCGTAGGAGACCAGCAGGAGGGTCCCGGCCTTGATCTCGCGGCCGTGGAAGACGATGTCGTAGCGCGGGTAGTGGGCGGAGAGGTTCGCCAGCGGCGGCTCGTGCCAGAGCACCTCGTCGATCGCCTGGTGGGCGGTCATCGCGCCACCGAACAGCGAACCGGCGTAGCGGGCGTCGGTGAGCAGGCGCAGCAGGGCGTTGCCGATCAGGTTGGTGGTCGGCTCGTGCCCGGCGATCATGGTCAGGGTGATCTGGCGGATCGCCTCGTCGTCGTCCAGTCCGAGCGGGTGGGTGACGAACCAGGAGGCGAGGTCGTGCCGGGGGCGCGCGCGGCGCTCGGCGACCATGGCGGTGACGACCGCGAGCAGCTTCCCGTACGCGGCGCCGGCCTGCGCGGTGGACTCGATCAGCCCGGTGATCGCGGCGACCACCTCGGCGTGCTGCGCCTCGGGCACCCCGAACCAGGTGGTGAGCACGGAGGCGGGCAGCTGGCGGGCGTACTCGGCGATCAGGTCGGCGCGGCCGACCGCGGCGAAGCGGTCGATCAGCCGGTGGGCGGTCTCGGCGACCTGGCGCTGCAGCCGGTGCGGTTCGAACAGCGCGAGGGCGTCGGTGATCACCGCGCGGTAGCGCGCGTGCGTCTCGCCGTCGCTGAACAGGGCCGTCGGACGGTAGCCGAGGACCGGCAGCAGCGGGGAGTCCGGCGGCACGGTCCGCTGCCAGGCGCGGGAGTCCTTGGAGAAGGTGTCGCTGTCGCGCAGCAGGTCCAGGGCGGCCTGGTAGTCGGTGACCAGCAGGGCCTCGACGCCGGGCGCGACCTCCACCGGGGCGACCGGGCCGTGCCGGCGCAGCCGCTCGTAGACCAGTTGGGGGTCGGCGGCGAAGACCGGGCCGTGGATCGGGGTCGGGCGGGTCTCGACGGTCACGGGCGCTCCTGGGTGGCGGTGGAGGCGGCGGCGGGCAGGGCGTCGAGGACGTGCTCGGCCAGGGCGATCAGCGCGTCCAGGCTGGCCTCGCGCTCGCGGGCGTCGCAGAGCAGCAACGGGGTGGCGGGGTGCAGGTCCAGGTGCGCGCGGAGCACCTCGACCGAGTGGACCGGCGCGTCCGGGAAGCAGTTGACGGCGACGGCGTACGGCAGGCCCTGCTCCTCGACCATGTCCATGATCTCGAAGGAGTCGGCCAGCCGGCGGGTGTCGGCGAGCACCAGGGCGCCCAGGGCGCCCCGGGCGATGTCCTGCCAGAGCGGGAAGAACCGGCGCTGGCCGGGGGTGCCGAACATGTAGAGCACGACGTTGCCGGGCAGGGTGAGGCGGCCGAAGTCCACCGCGACGGTGGTGGTGGTCTTCTCGGGCAGGCCGGCGAGGTCGTCCACCGGCCGGCCGGTCTCCGTCATCGCCTCCTCGGTGTGCAGGGTGGCGATCTCGGAGAGGGTGCGGATGAGCGTGGTCTTGCCGACGCCGAACGGGCCGGCCACCACCAGCTTCATCAGGGTCTGGTCCCGGTCGGGCAGGTAGCCCACCCGGTCCGGCTGGTCGGCCGAGCGGTCGGCGGGCCGTCCGACGGGCTGGTCGACCGGGTCGCCGGCCCGGTCACCGGAGCGCACGGAGTCCAACGAGGAGCCTCTCGACGAGGGAACGGTCGGTCTGCTGGGCGGGCGGGATCGGCGCGCGGGCGTGCAGGCAGCCCGCCTCGACCAGATCGGCCGCGAGGAAGACGGTGGCGCTGACCGGCAGGCGCAGGTGCGCGGCGGCCTCCACCACGGTCAGCGCGCCGGGGCGCAGCAGTTCCCAGAGCCGGCGGTGTTCGGGTTCGAGCCCGGTCGGCGGTTCGGCGCGGTCGGCGAACAGGACGGTCAGCCGCTCGAAGCCCTCGGTGCCGGGGCGGCTGCGGCCGCCGGTGGCCAGGTAGGCGGGCACCATCCGCCTGCGGGGGACGGCGGTCATGACCGGGCTGTGTCGTCGTCCTGTCGCCGGGACGGGCTCGCGAGCGCGCGGCCCAGCGCGGCGACCTGCACCTGCATCTGGTAGGACACGTTGCCGAGTTGGGCGTCCGGGGTGGTGAACACGGCGAGCGAGGTGTTCTCCCCGGCCGGGACCACGATGGCGTAGCCGAGGTCGGACTCCACCACGGTCTGGGCCAGCCGGGGCCGCTCGGAGTCGGTGAACGCGGTGGTGAACGCGCGGGCGGAGGCGTGCACGGTGGCGGTCATCGCGGCGACCCGCTCGGCGGAGGCCCGGCCCAGGCCCGCCGAGGCGCCTTCGACCAGGCCGTCCCCGGTGGCGATGACCGCGTGCAGCACCCCCGGCAGCTCCAGCAGCGGGGTCAGCACCCACGAGATCTCGTCGGTGGCGGTCGGGCTGGGCGAGCTGCTCACTGCTCGGCTCCTTCTAAGGTCGTCGGGCCGGTGGCGTGGTCACCGGTGGGGCGGTCGGCGGTGGTGTCGCCGGGGATGGTGGGCGTGCTGGTTCCGGTTCCGGTGCTGCAGGCGGGGCTCGTGCCGGCCCCGGTCGCGGCGCTCCCGCGGGCGGCCTCGGCGACGGCGGCGCGGCCGGAGTCGGTGCCCCGCTGCAGCGCCTGCCAGTGGGCGGCGGCCCGCTCGGGGGTGCGGCCGGGTACCGGGGTGGTGGCGGAGGCGGAGGCGGAGGCGGCGGCGGTGGGCGCACCGGTCTCCTCGGCGGCCAGCGGGCGGCGGCGCCGCCGGGTGGGCAGGCCGGTGCCGTCGTCCGCCGGGGAGTCCGGGAAGTCCGGGGTACCCGAGGCGTCGAGGCCGCCCGAGGAGGCCGGACGGCCCGGGAGGGGCGGGAAGCCCGGTGAGCCCGGTGAGCCCGGTGAGCCCGGTGAGCCCGGTGAGCCCGGTGAGCCCGGGACGCCTGCCGGGCCGGCGGCGTTCGCGGCGTCCGCACCGCCCGCGCCCGGGTCGGGCACCACGTGGATGGCGGGTGCCGGGTGCGGTCCGGGCTGGTTGTGGCGGTCGGCGAGCTGCGGGCCGTCCTGCTCGTCGGTGTCGCGCATCGGCGGTACCGCGGCGACGGCGGGCGCGAGGACGGGCCCGGAACCCGCCCGCAGCGGCAGCGGGGTGAGCACCGACAGCGGCTGCTCGTCGTCGACGACGGTCACCAGCCCGGCCGGGATGCGCAGGATGGTCCGCATGCCGCCGTACGGCGAGGGCTCGATGTGGCAGGCGAAGCCGTACTGGCGGGCGAGCTTGCCGATCACCGCGAAGCCGGTCTTGGGCGGGTTGCCGAGCTCGGTGAGCAGGAGGTCCGGCGGGCCGGCGAGCAGTCGGCGGGCCCGGCGCAGCTGGTCCTCGTCCATGCCGATGCCGCTGTCGTCGACGATCACCAGCGCGCCGCGGCCGCCCTGCTGGACGGTCACCGGGACGTCGGTCTCCGGGTGGGAGTAAGCCGTGGCGTTGGCGAGCAGTTCGGCGATGGTGACGGCGATCGGCTCCGCGGCCCGGGCGACCACGGCGAGCCGCTGCTCGCGCAGGTGGTTGGCGACCTTGATCCGGGCGTAGCCGGGCACCCGGGACAGCGCGCCGACGACGACCTCGGCGAGCGGCGAGTCGGTGCGGGCCAGGCCCGGCCAGGCCTCGCAGAGCACCGCGACGGTCTGGATCCGGCGCAGCGCGACCTCGTTGCGGAAGTCGACCTCCAGCAGCCGGGGGTCGTCGTTGTCGTGCTGGAGTTGCTGGACCAGGCTCTGGATCTGGTAGAGCAGGGTCTGGATCCGGGAGGTGGCGCCGCGCATGGCGGCGCGGGCGGCGGCGTCGACCCGTTCGCGCTCGTCGGCGAGGGCGGCGGCGGTGGCGTCGAGGACGGACTGCAGCGCCCGGACGGCCTCCGGGCCGACGGTCTGCGGGGCCAGCGGGCCGACCAGCGGGGCGTTGGTGTGGGTGAGCCGTACGGCGGTGGCGGCGACCCGTTCCTGGGCGAGGTGGCCGATCTCGGCGAGCAGCGCGGCGGCGCGCGCCTCGGCGGCGGCGAGGCGGTGGTCGGCCTCCTCGGCGCGGGCGGCCGCGGCGGCGCCCTGCCGGCCGGCGTCCCGGACGGCGTCCTGCGCCTCCAGGGCCGCCTCCTGCGCTTCGCGGACGGCGTCCTCGGCGGCGCGGGTGCGGCCCTCGGCCCGCCGGGCCTCGTCGGTGGAGCGCCGCGCGGTCTCCTGCGCCTCGCGCAGCTGCTGCTCGGCGCGGGCGAGGCGGCCCTCGGCGACCCGGGCGCGCTCCTCGCCCCGGGTGAGCGCGGTCTCGGCGGCCGCGGCCCGGGCGACGGCCCCGGCCCGGCCGCGGGCGAGCAGGACCGTGGCCACGGCGGCGACCAGCGCCAGGGCGGTCAGCGCGATCTGCGTCATCGGAGTCCTCGGGGTGCGGGCGGGTCGGGCCGGGCAGGGGTGGTTCCGGGCCGGGGCCCGGGCCGGTTCCGGGGTCGATTCCGGCGGCCGGTTCCGGGCCCGGGGTCAGTTCCGGGCGGTGCGCGGGCGCGGGATCCGGGCGGCGGCGTCCTCGGCCAGCTCCCGGGCGACCAGGGCGACCTGTCCCATGGCGTCCAGCACGCCCGGCGTCGCCGAGCCGTCCAGGTGCCGGTACTCGGCCGCGACGGTGAGCACCAGCCGCTCGGGCAGGCCGAGTTCGGGGTGGCGCTGCTCGGCGATCACCCGCCGGGCGGCGTCCAGGGCGGGTATCCCGGCGGCGTGCAGGGAGTGGGCGCGGTCGCGGACGTACGTCAGGTAGCCGATGTGCTCGTGGACGCCCGCGCGGTCGAGCACCGGGCCGTGGCCGGGGACGAAGATCTCCGCGCCGGTGGCCAGGGCCTGCTCACAGGCGCCGATGACGTTCTCCAGCGGGCCGGCCCAGTGCGAGGGGTGGTCGCCGGGCTGCTCGGGCGTCGAGGAGAAGATCACGTCGCCGGTGAACACCGCGCGCTGGTGCGGGAGGTGGACCATCAGGTCGCCGCCGGTGTGGGCGGCGGGCAGGCTGGTGATCTGCACGGGGTAGCGGCCGATCCGCAGCTCCAGCTCGCCGGTGAAGACGGTGTCCGGGTGGACCGGGTCGGTGGCGGACCAGTCGAAGCGCCCGAAGTGCTCCTTGAGGTAGCCGCCGAGCGGGGAGTCGGGGTCGCTGTCGGCGACCAGCGCGTGCTGCTGCTGCGGGGTGGGCTCCCAGTGGATGTGCTCCAGCGCCTCGCGGGTGGCGATCACCTCGGCGTCCGGCACCACCCCGGCGCCCCACAGGTGGTCGCCGTTGGCGTGGGTGACGACCACCCGGTCGACCTCGACCCCGGCGGGCATCAGCCGGCGGCTCGCGGCGAGGAACTCCCCGGCCATCGAGGGGTCGTAGGGGGTGTCGATCCAGAGCGCGGTCGTCTCGGAGACCAGCAGGCCGCAGTTGGCCAGGCCCCAGCCCCGCTTCGGGGGGAGCCACACGTACAGGTCCTCGGCAATCGCGCTCACGTTCGCGCGGTTGATCGTCATGTGCGCGATTATGCCCATGATGTGTCAAGAGCGGGGCAAAACCTGTACGACCGACAGGAGTTCGTGACCCGGTCTCTCCCGTGCTGTCCCGATTCGCACCACGTGGTCGAGACCAATTGTCTCACTGCTCGGGACGACTGGCGGACACCTCGCCCCGGAAGCCCGACGGGACGTCGGCCCGGGGCGCGGGCAGGGCGCGGCAGACCTCGACCGTGACGTCCACGGTGTCCAGCCCGATCACCCGGCCCTCGACCGCGACGAATCCTTTCTCCCCCGAGCGGAAGAGCGCCGCCAGCGGCGAGTTCCGGTTCGCCGTGGTCAGCGCCTCCACCGCCATCGCGGAGCCGAAGGCGAACACCCCGCAGAGCACGACACAGGGCGCGTGCCGCGGGGTGCGGGTCACGAAGACGAAGCCGTGGTCGCGGATCAGCTCCCCGGCCGGGTTGAACAGCGCCTCGAAGGTCATTCCGCCCCAGCGGGCGCGGGCCTCCTCCGGGTACTCGATCGCGAAGTCCGGGAAGACCGCGTCCAGCACGCCGGCGGAGTACGCGTTGACGCTCGGGCCGCCGATCGAGAAGGTCGGCATCCGCGGGTCCTGCGCGCCCGCCACCACCAGCTCGATCGTCGCCTTCCGGTTGACCTTGCGCAGCAGGTCGGTGAGTTCGGCTATCGCCCTGGCCTCGGCCATCGGCATGAACAGCACGTTCTTCGGCCCGCGGCTGGTCAGCTGGCAACCGTCCGAGGTGAAGGCGAACTCCGCGACCTCGATGCTCGGCGTGATGATCTGCACCCGGCCGTACGGCGCCAGCAGCGCCCGGAGGAAGCCGTAGCGCAGGAGCAGCCTGGTCCGGGCGAGGGAGCGGGCCGCGAGGAAGCCGATCACGGCCGGAACCGATGCGATCAGCACCTGGAGCAGGATGTCCATATCATCCCCCCGGAGGAAGACTCGACCACGAACGGTACGCCCTGGTTAAGTCCCCTCCCGTGGCCGGAAATACCCCCCTCGCGGCGATTCTGCACGTCAGAATCACCGTCCCGAGGGTCACTTCGGGCGCTTGCTCCCCTTGCGCTCCCCCGCACAGCGCTCGTACCCCAGCCACGCGTCGATCGCGATCGATGGATCGTCAAAGAGGTCATCGATCCCGACGCCGGACAGGTCCTGGCCGCAGCCGTTCCAGCCCCCTCGCCGCCTCCGAATTCCGCCTCGGCGGGGCGTTCTTCCGGCGGGGACGTCCGCCGCCCGGGGCCGGGGTCCCGCAGCACCGTGACGGCAAGCTCAAATAATGCTCTGAGAAGACCGGTTGAGGCTTGGCAGCCACCCCGCCCGGGGACATCCTCAGCAACACGGCCGCGTGGTCCTGGCGACGACGCCCGCACCACCCGACGGCCCTTCCCACCCCAGCCCTCCGAAGGGGGCGAACCGATGACTTCCCCTGCCCTGGACCTGCCCGCACGGGCCGCCTCCGGCGACACCGCCCCCACCCGCCTGGGCGTCGGCCTCGGCTGGCGCCCCGAGATCGACACCGTCGTCGAACGCCAGCCCGGCCTGGACTGGGTCGAGGTGGTCGCCGAGAACGTCTGCGCCGGCCACCTGCCCGACTCACTGGCGGTGCTGCGCGAACGCGGCGTCACCGTCGTCCCGCACGGCGTCGGCCTCGGCCTCGGCGGCGCCGACCTGCCCGACCCCGGCCGTCTCGCCCGGCTCGCCGACACCGCGCTGGCGCTCGGCTCCCCGCTGGTCACCGAGCACCTGGCCTTCGTCCGGGCCGGCGGCCTGGAGGCCGGCCACCTGCTGCCCGTCCCCCGGACCCGGGACTCGCTGCGGGTGATCGCCGAGAACGTCCGGATCGCCCAGGACCAGCTCCCGGTGCCGCTCGCCCTGGAGAACGTCGCCGCCCAGCTCGCCTGGCCGGACGACGAGTTCACCGAGGGGGAGTTCCTCGCCGAGCTGGTCGGGCGCACCGGTGTCCGGCTGCTGATCGACGTCGCCAACCTGCACACCAACCGGGTCAACCTCGGCGTCGACCCGGCCGCCGAACTCGACCGCCTGCCGCTGGAGGCGCTCGCCTACGTCCACGTCGCGGGCGGCACCCTGGTCGACGGGACCTGGCACGACACGCACGCCCACCCCGTCACCGAACCGGTGCTGGAGGTGCTGGCCGAGCTCTGCGCCCGGGTGGCGCCCCCCGGCGTCCTGCTGGAACGGGACGCGAACTTCCCGCCGCCCAGCGAGCTGGCCGGTGAACTGGACGCCATCCGCCGGGTGCTGGAGGGGAGCACCCGGCGATGAGCGACCCCACCACGGACCGGGAGCACCCCGGCGACCGGGACACCGCCGCCGCCCGGGAACGCCTGGCCCGCCGCCAGGCGGAGCTGCTGGCCGCCCTGGTCGCCGGCGGGCCCGTCCCGCCCGGCTTCGACCCGGCCCGGGTCCGCGCCCAGTCCACCGGCCTCGCCGCCAAGCGGCGGGACACCACCGCCAAGGTCGCCCCGGACCTGCCCCGCCTCCTCGGCGAGCGGTACGGTCCGCTCTTCCTCGGCTACGCCCGCACCCACCCGCAGACCGGCGGCTACCGCGCCGACGCCCGGGCCTTCGCCCAGTGGGTGCTCACCGACGGCGGCCCGCTCGCCGCCGACCACCGCCGGGCCCTGGAGCAGTGGCTCCACCCGGCACCCGTACGGCCGACCGGCCCGCTGGCGCGTCTGCGCCGGGCCCTGCGCGGCTAGCGACCCATCGTCACCCCGGGGGAACCGCCCATGTGGCACAACAGCTACTTCATCGTCCCGGCCGTCCTGCTGGCGGCCGCCACCCTGTACGCCGTCCGGGCCCGGCAGCGCATCGGCCACGTCCCGCACGCCAAGGGCCTGCCCGGCCGCGGTCTGCCGCTGCTCGACGCCGCGTTCCTGGCCGGCGGACCGGGCCGGGTGTTCGACACCGCGCTGGTCCGGATGCACATGAGCGAGCAGGTCGTGATCAGCCGCTCCGGCCTCGTCACGCTCGTCGGTGCCAAGCCGTACGACGCCGTCGACCAGGCGATCCAGGAGGCCGCCGGGCCCACCGGCAGCCGCGAGATCGCCCCGCTGCGCCGGATGGTGATGCGCTCCGCCGCCGTCCAGCGGGTCGGCGACCGGCTCGCCGACCGCGGCCTGCTGCGCCGCCCCGAGCGGATGCGGCGGGCCCGGACCGCCCGCCGGCTGCTCTGGCAGGCGATGCTCGTCGTCGTGGCCTTCGCCGTGGCCTCCGAACTGCTCGACGACGGTGCCCCCGGCCACGACCGCCCCAACCTGTGGATCCCCGGCTTCCTGCTGTTCGCCGGCGCCGTCGCGCTGCTCGCCACGCCGCTGGTCAAGGGCCGGATCACGCCGGCCGGGGCGCGTCAGCTGACCCTGATGGACGGCTCGCCGTGGACGCCGCACTCCGGCGTGTCGCCCAGGCTGGCGGGCGGCGCGCTGCTGGGCGCGCTCGCCCTCGGCGGACTGGCCGCCGCCGGGCTGGACGACCAGGAGCTGGAAGCCGCGATGCTGGCGGCCACGGCCGAGGAGGAGGCGATGCGGCAGGCCGCCGCGAACTCGTCCTCGTTCATGTCCTCCTCGTCCTCGTCCTCGTCCTCGTCGTCCTCCTCCTGCGCGTCGAGTTCCTGCGGCGGCTCCGCCTCCTGGTGCGGCTCCTCCGACTCCGGGTCCTCCGGCAGCAGCTGCGGCTCGTCGAGCTGCGGGTCCTCGTCCAGCAGCTGCGGATCCTCGTCCTCCAGCTGCGGCTCGTCCTCTTCCAGCTGCAGCTCGTCCTCCTCCAGCTGCGGGTCCTCGTCCAGCTGCAGCTCGTCCTCCAGCTGCGGGTCGAGCTGCGGCGGCGGCGGTTGCGGCTCCTGACAGCCGCCCCGCACGGGTGCGGGGCGGCCCCCGCGGCCGCGGCCCGTCCCCGGGCCGACGTCACAGTTCGGTATCGCGGACCGGGAAGTCGTTCCCCGCACCGGCGGGCCAGGCATACAACAAGGCCATGTGGTTGCTGTTCCTCATACCGGCCTGTGTCGCGGCGGTGCTCTCCTGCCTCCGGCTGGTCCGGATGACCGCCACCGCCGACGCCCTCGCCGAACAGGACGGGCTGCGCCCGCCGGAAGCCGTCGGCATCGGCCTGTACGAGACCGCCTACCTGGCCGGCGGCCCGGACCGGGTGGTCGAACTGGCCCTCGTCCTGATGGCCGGCCGGGGCCGCCTGCACCTGGCGCACACCGGCTGGACCACCGTCGTCGACCCCCGGGGCCGCAGCCGGCTGGAACGGGCGGTCATCGCCACCGTCGGCCCCGAGGGCCAGTGCCGCACGGACGAGCTGCGCCGCGCGATGGCCGAGCACCCCACCGTGCTGGAGATCGGCGCCCGGCTCTCACTGGCCGGCCTCGCCACCCCGGCACTGGTGCAGCGCAGCACCGTCGTGGTGGTCCGGCAGGTCCGCCACGCGCTGCTGCTCTCCCTGCTCCTGCTGGCCGCCTCGCTGGCCGTCAACGGCTTCACCGGCGGAAACGCCCTCGCCCCGCTCGCCTGGTTCTCGCTGCCGCTGGTGCTCACCTCGGGCACCCTGCTGATGGCCCGGGTCGACGTCTACCCCTACACCCGCTGGGCCTCCCCGATCGGCCAGGAAGTGCTGCGCGAGGTCCGCCCCGCCCGCCAGCGCGGCCTCGCCGACGACGAGGAGCGCGAACTGCTCACCGCCGTCGCCATGAACGGCCCCGCCGTCCTCCCCGACGCCCGGCTGCGCGCCGCCCTGCGCCCGCACCGCACCTGAGCCCGCCCCGGGACGGAAGACCGGCTGCGCCCCGACGAGCGGGGCACGCTCCCGCCCACGGACGAACGCGGCCCCGCCGAGCACCGCAACCCGGGAGTCCTGCCGGGTCGGCACCGGCACCGCCGCCGTGCTGCGCGAATTCGCCGGGCCGCTCCGACAGGGACGCCCGCGGGAACGCCGGGAGGCCGGTCCCCGTGCGTACGGGGCCGGCCTCCGGGGGGAACCGCGGTCGCTCAGACCAGACCGTTGAGCAGCTCGATGAGCGGCTTGCGGCGGCCGGTGAAGAACGGCACCTCCTCGCGGACGTGCAGCCGGGCCCGGGACGGGCGCAGGTCGCGCATCAGGTCCACGATCCGGTGCAGCTCGTCCGCCTCGAAGGCGAGCAGCCACTCGTAGTCGCCGAGCGCGAACGAGGCCACCGTGTTGGCCCGCACGTCCGGGTAACCGCGCGCCATCTTGCCGTGCTCGGCGAGCATCGCGCGCCGCTCCTCGTCCGGCAGCAGGTACCACTCGTAGGAGCGGACGAACGGGTACACGCAGACGTAGTCGCGGGCACGCTCGTCGGCGAGGAAGGCCGGGATGTGCGACTTGTTGAACTCGGCCGGGCGGTGCAGCGCCATGTTCGACCAGACCGGCTCCAGCCGGCGGCCCAGGCCGGTGCGGCGGAAGCGGTTGTACGCCTCCTGCAGGTCGTCCGAGTCCTCGGCGTGCCACCAGACCAGGATGTCGGCGTCCGCGCGCAGACCGGAGACGTCGTACGTGCCGCGCACGATCACGTCCTTGGCGGCCAGCTGCTCGAACAGCCCGTCCACCTCGGCGGCCAGGGCGGCGCGGTCCTCGGGCAGGGCGTCCTTGAGCTTGAACACCGACCACATGGTGTAGCGGATGACCTGGTTCAGGTCGCGCGCCTTCTTCTTCTCGGGCCGCTGCTCCGGCTCCCGCTCAACGCTCTCAGTCATGCGCCCATTGTCCTCTCCGTGGAACCTTCCCCGGTCGCCGGGGTCAACAGTCTGTCGACGGCGGCGGCCGCGGCCGCCGCCGAACCGATGCACGCCGGAATGCCCACCCCGTCGTACGCGGCGCCGCACAGCGCCAGCCCGCCCACCCGCTCGGCCGCTGCCCGGGCCCGGGCCACCTTGTCCGGGTGACCGACCGGGTACTGCGGCAGGCCCGCCGCGAACCGTGAGACGAAAGTGTCGTACGGCCGGGCGGTCAGCCCGATCGCCTCCCCCAGGTCCGCCAGCGAGCGGGCCACCAGCTCCTCGTCCGGCAGGCCCAGCGCCTCCTCCTCGCGGTGCCGGCCCAGCGAGGTGCGCAGCAGGAACGCGTCCGGCGCGGAACGCTCCAGCCAGCCCCACTTGTTGGAGGAGAAGGTCGACGCCTTGATCCGCCGTCCGTCCACCGGCGGCACCAGGAACCCGCTGCCGCTCGGGAGTTCGGCCAGGTCGGAGCGCCGGAACGCCAGCGTCACCAGCGCCATGCCCGCGTACTCGACGGTGTCCAGCTCGGCGGCGGCCGCCGGGGCGTCCGCGCGCAGCAGCCGGGCCGCGGCCGGGGCCGGGACGGCCAGCACCACGGCGTCGGCGCGCAGCACCTCGCCGCCGGTCACCACCCGCCAGCCGTCAGGGGTACGGCGCAGCTCGTCCACCGGGGCGTCCGTCCGCAGGTCCGCCCCCGCCGCGACGCAGGCCGCGGCGACCGCCTGCGGCAGGGTGCCGAGACCGCCGCGCAGGCCGTTGAACACCGGGGTGCCGACCGTCTTCGGCCGGGACGCCAGCTCGTGCACCCCCTCGACCAGCGAACCTCCGCCCCGGGCGATCGCCAGCAGCTGCGGCACGGCGGCCCTCAGCGAGATCTCGTCGGCGCGCCCGGCGTAGACGCCGCCCAGCAGCGGTTCGACCAGCCGGTCCACCACCTCCCGGCCCAGCCGGTCGGCGACGTAGCGGCCGATCGCGACGTCCTCCCCCACCTCGGTGCTCCGCTCGTGCCGGGCCCGTTCCAGGCCCTCGGCGGTGAGCACCCCGGACGCCGCCAGCGCCTCCAGGTCACCCGGCACGCCCATCACCTGCCCGCCCGGCAGCGGCCGCAGCGCCCCGCGCGTCCAGATCGCCGCCTTCGCGGTGGTCGGCGGCTCCAGTTCCCCGCCCAGCCCGACGGCCCGCGCCAGCTCCACCGCCTCCGGCCGCCGGGCCAGCACCGACTCGGCCCCGAGGTCCACCCGGACCCCGCCGACCTCGCCGCCCCACAGCTTCCCGCCGAACCGTCCCGACGCCTCCAGCACCGTCACCCGGGCCCGGGCGGCGCCTCCGGCCGCTCCGCTCAGAAAAGCGGCCGCAGCCAGCCCCGCGATCCCACCACCGACGACGACGACGTGTGCATCCGACATGGTCCGAAGTCTCGCAGGTCCTTACGCCGGAGCCTCAATCCCCTGCACGCCCGCTGCTCGGTACCAGGCCGTCCAGGTCGATCGTGACCGGGAACGGCACCGGGCGTTCGAGCGTGCCCCGGAAGATCCCGGCCGGGGCGTAGGTGCCCGTCGCCCCGTCCAGCTCGTAGACGTGCACGACCGGCAGGCCCTCCTCGTCCTCGACGATCCAGTAGTGCGGGATGCCCGCCTCGGCGTACTTGCGGACCTTGACGGTGCGGTCCCGGTGCGCGGACTCCGGCGAGAGGACCTCGACGACGAGCAGTACGTCAGCCGGGGCGTACCAGGTGCGGTCGGGGTCGTACTTCGCCGTGGCGACCACCACGTCCGGTTCCGGCCGGTTGCGCCGGTCGAGCTTGATCGTCATCTCACCCTCGGCCAGCACTCCGTCCGGCACCGACCGCTCCAGCGCGTCGGTCAGGCGTCGCACGACCCGGGTGTGCCACGACCGCTGCGGGGACATCATGAAGACCAGGGCTCCGTCGATCAGTTCGGTGTGCCGCGGTGCCTGCGGCAGGTGGTCGAGGTCGTCGGCAAACCAACCCTCGGCTCTGGGCGCGTACATCCAGTCCGGCAGCTCGCTCATGACCCCAAGATAGCGAGTTCGAGGGCACGACAGACCGCCGCCTACGCTGTGTGCCATGGAACCGATCGTGGTGAGCGCGTGCCTGGCCGGGATCCCCTGCCGGTACGACGGACGGGCGAGGACCTCGGCGGATGCCGTGCGCCTGGTCGAGGAGGGGCGGGCCGTCGTGGTGTGCCCGGAGGGGGCGGGCGGGCTGCCGACGCCTCGGCCGCCGGCGGAGATCGTGGGCGGGGACGGCGCGGACGTGCTGGACGGGCGGGCGCGGGTGGTGGACGCGACCGGGGCGGACTGCACCGGGGAGTTCCTGGCCGGCGCCCGGGCGGCGCTCGCGGCGGCCGAGGCGGCCGGCGCACGGCGGGCCCTGCTGATGGCGCGCAGCCCGTCCTGCGGCTGCGGGCGGGTCTACGACGGCACGTTCACCGGGGAGTTGCGGCCCGGTGACGGCGTGACGGCGGCGCTGCTGCGCCGGGCGGGGTTCGAGGTGACCGCCGGGTAGGTCGTGCTCGCCCTGCTCCCGAGCCGTGATGGAGTCGCGATCTCCCGGACGGGTCCGTACGGCAGGCTCTTCCGTCCAAGGGGGAGACCCGTCAACGGAGTTGGGGAGGGGCCGGGAATGCGGAGACGGACGAGAGCCGGGGCACTGGGGACGGCGGTGGCCGCGGTGGCGCTGCTGGTCGGGGGGTGCAGCGCGGGCGGCGCGGGGGAATCGGCCAAGGTCGACCCGGCGGTGGCCCCCGCCAGGCAGGGCGGTGCGGACGCGGCGGCGGCCGCGACCGGCACCCAGCCATCCGGCGCCCCCGCTGCGGCCGGGGTGACCCCGGCGGCCGACAGCAGTCGGCTGATCGCGTACACCGCGCAGCTCAGCCTGAGCGCCGGGGACGTCGGCCAGGCGCTGGCCAGGGCGCGGGAGTTGGCCACGACGGCCGGTGGCTACGTGAGCGCCGAGTCGGTCGCCGGCAGTGGCGCGAACCAGGCGGGCCAGCTGACGCTCAAGATCCCCTCGGCCGTCTACCAGCAGACCCTGGACCAGCTCGCCGCCCTCGGCGAGGTGTCCTCCCGCAAGAGCCAGGCGGACGACCTGACCCAGCAGGTCGCCGACGTGGCGAGCCGGGTGCAGACCCAGCAGGCGAGCGTGGACCGGGTGCGGGCGCTGATGGCACAGGCGAAGTCGCTGAGCGAGGTCACCTCGCTGGAGACGGAACTGAGCCGCCGTGAGGCCGACCTGGAGTCCCTGCAGAAGCAGCAGAAGGAGCTGTCGGCCCGGACCTCGTACTCCACCGTCACCCTGGAGGTCCGCCGCGAGGCCGCCTCCCCGACGCCCGCCCCGGTGCCGAAGGCCGAGGCCGAGGGCTTCGGTGACGCGGTCGGCTCGGCGCTCGGCGGCGGCCTGCACGCCCTGGCGGTCATCGCCCGCGGCCTGTCCGTGGCCTTGGCCGCGGTGGCACCGTTCCTGCTGGTGCTGGGCGTCCCGGCGGCCCTGGCCTACCGCTACCGGGCGCGCCGCCGCCCGGCGGCTGCCGCACCCAACGCCGCGGAGCCGGACCCGTGGGCGGCGCAGGACCCCGGCGCGGAGGGCTGAACGACGGCGGTGCCGGGCCCTCCGCGATCGGAGTCGCCCGGCACCGCCGTACGTCGGCGCCTCAGCGCGCGCTGGCCTCGTGGACGAAGGCGACCAGACGGCTGAGCGCGTCCGGGTCCATGGACGGCATGACGCCGTGGCCGAGGTTGAAGATGTGGCCGCTGCTGCCGACGGCGCGGGCGGCGTCCAGCACCTCGCGGGCCTTGGCCTCCACGACCCCGGTCGGGGCGAACAGCACGGCGGGGTCGAGGTTGCCCTGCAGGCCCTTGCCCGGGCCGACCCGCTCGGCGGCGACGTCCAGCGGCACCCGCCAGTCGACGCCGACGACGTCCGCACCGGCCTCGCCCATCAGCCCGAGCAGTTCGCCGGTGCCGACGCCGAAGTGGATCCGCGGCACGCCGTACCCGGCGACGGCGTCGAAGACCTTGGCGCTGGCCGGCATCACCGAGCGGCGGTAGTCGGCCGGGGCGAGCGAACCGACCCAGGAGTCGAACAGCTGGACCGCCGAGGCACCGGCCTCGATCTGCACCTTCAGGAAGGCCGAGGTGATGTCCGCGAGCCGGTCCACCAGGGCGGCCCACAGCTCGGGCTGCCCGTACATCATGGCCTTGGTGTTCTCGTGGTTCTTGGACGGCCCGCCCTCGACCAGGTAGCTGGCCAGCGTGTACGGCGCGCCGGCGAAGCCGATCAGCGGGGTCCCGCCGAGTTCGTCGACCAGGAGGCCCACGGCCTCGGTGATGTAGGGGACGTCGTCCGGTTCGAGCGGCCGCAGCCGCTGGAGGTCCTCGAAGGTGCGGATCGGGTCGGCGATGACCGGGCCGACACCGGCCTTGATGTCGACGTCGATGCCGACGGCCTTGAGCGGCACCACGATGTCGCTGAAGAAGATCGCCGCGTCGACCTTGTGCCGGCGCACCGGCTGCAGGGTGATCTCCTTGACCAGCTCGGGCCGCATGCAGGAATCCAGCATGGGGATGCCCTCGCGGACCTTCAGGTACTCGGGCAGCGAGCGGCCGGCCTGGCGCATGAACCACACGGGCGTGTGCGGCACCGGCTCGTTCCGGCAGGCGCGCAGGAACGCGGAGTCGTACGCGGCGCCGCGGCGCGCGGGGGTGGACGGGCCGCCGTGGGTGCCCGCCGTCGTGTCTGCCGTAGTCTCGCTCACGCGTCAAATCTTCGCACGCGTCCCGGGGGCCTCTCCCCGGCCGGTCTCGTCGGTTCCTCCAAGATCTGCCCGGGTTTGCCGTTCCGGCACGCCGCTGGGAGAGAAGTTGCGGCGATAACCCGGGTCTTCGACCTAGTCTTCGAGACATGGCAGCGGTCGGAGGGCACCCCGCGCAGGGTGGCGGAGCAGGTGGCGGAACGGGTCGCGAGGGGGCGCCGAGCGAGTTCCGGGCTGCCGTGGCGGCCCTGGACGGGGCCCGGCTGCGGCCCGAGGTGCAGCTCTCCCCCGCGCCGGCCCCGCGCCGGCTCGCCCCGCACTCCTTCGCGGTGACCGCCGCGGTCGAGGTGGACGGCGAGGAGCTGGCCGACGGCCGGCTGGTGCTGCTCTACGACCCGGCCGGGCAGGAGGCCTGGAACGGCGAGTTCCGCGTGGTCACGATGACCCGGGCCGAGCTGGAGCCGGAGATGGCCGGCGACCCGATGCTCTGCGAGGTCGGCTGGGCCTGGCTGCTGGACTCCCTCCAGACGCACGGCGCCGGGTACGCGGAGCCGTCCGGCACGGTGACCAGGTGCGCGTCCCAGTACTTCGGCGGTCTGGCGGAGCGCCCGTCGTCGACCGAGATCGAGATCCGGGCCTCCTGGACGCCCGCCGACGGCCGCTTCGAGCGGCATCTGGCGGCCTGGGCGGACCTGCTCTGCATCAGCGCCGGCCTGCCGCCGGCCGCGCCGGCGCCGCAGGGCCCCGCCGAGGCCCCGTCACTCGGTGGAGTGGTCCCGATGCCCGCCCGGCGACGCCCCCGGTCGCACTGACGAGTGGTGTCCGGGCCCGACGGCACCGAACGGCCGGACGCCACCCCCAGGGCTGACGGAGTGTGACTTCGGATCCGCTCTGCGTCAATTAGGCGGTCGACACCGACCGATCGGCATCGAATCTGATCGATTTTGTGCGAATACCAGGCATGTCGCATCAATCATTTGCGCGATTTGTCCGTATTGTTACTCACTAGATCGTGATCTTTCGCTAAAGCCGGGCACGGTAGCTGCCGAAGCAGACTGTGACCCTTTCCGAACGCGGAACACTCCGACCGCCCCCATCGGGGTTCCGTCCGCCACTCCCCGCAGGAGGCCTGGTGTCGGTCCTTCTTGAGCACCCCGCAAACGTGGTCGCCTACCGGCCGACCAAGCCCACCGCCATGGTGGTCATCGCCGATCCCCGCGTCCGAAACACCGTCACCCGTCACCTGTGGGCGCTCGGCGTCCGGGACGTGATCGAGGTGTCCTCGATCGCCGAGGCCCGTCCCCGGGTCTCCACCCCACGCGACATCTGCGTCGCCGACGTGCATCTGCCGGACGGTTCCGGACTGACCATCCTCGCCGAGACCCGCGCCGCGGGCTGGCCCAACGGCCTGGCACTGTCCGCCGCCGACGACATCGGCGCGGTCCGCAGCGCACTGGCCGGCGGCGTCAAGGGCTACGTGGTCACCGGCACCCGGACGAACGTCGCGATGCCGGGCCGCCCGGGCCTGCCGATCGGCGCCGCCGGGCTGGCCGGCCGGATGCGCCGCCCCGGGATGCCGGGCATGCCGGGCGCCGCCGGTGCTCCGGGCGCCCCCGGTGCCCCCGGTCAGCCGGGCCCGCAGCAGGCCGCCTACCGCGAGCTGTCCGGCCGCGAGGTCGAGGTGCTGCGCTTGGTCGCCGAGGGCCAGTCGAACAAGGCGATCGGCGTGGCGATGGGGCTGTCGGCCCTCACCGTGAAGAGCCACCTCGCCCGGATCGCCCGCAAGCTGGGCACCGGCGACCGCGCAGGGATGGTCGCCGTCGCACTGCGCACCGGAATCATCCACTGAGCCGAGCGCTCCGGACCGCCGCGGCGGCCGAGGAGGAACGTTTCCTCCTCGGCCGCTGTGGCGCTGTCCGCGCCCGGGACGTCGAGCGCACGCCGAGCCGAAGCGTCGGACCCGGAGCGTCCTGCGGGGGAGCGGGCGAGTGACTGTCTGACCAGTCCGACAACACTCCCGGCCGCGAGGACCGTCGTACCCTTGGGGGGTGACCGACGCCGTAGCAGCCATCCCAGAAGAAGCAGCCCCGGTCCCGCTCCTTGAGCCGAAGGAGGGGATCCCGCCCGTCGTGGCGGACGAGCAGGCGCTGGCCGCCACGATCGCCGCCTTCGCCGCGGGCTCCGGACCGGTCGCCGTCGACGCCGAGCGCGCGTCCGGCTACCGCTACGGGCAGCGGGCCTACCTCATCCAGCTGCGCCGCGCGGGCTCCGGCTCCGCCCTGATCGACCCGATCGCCTGCCCCGACCTGAGCGCGCTCGACGCCGCCATCGGGGACGCCGAATGGGTGGTGCACGCGGCCACCCAGGACCTGCCCTGCCTGGCCGAGGTCGGCATGAGACCCCGGCTTCTGTTCGACACCGAGCTGGCCGGCCGGATCGCGGGCTTCGCCCGGGTCGGCCTCGGGCCGATGACCGAGAACGTGCTCGGTCTGAGCCTGGCCAAGGAGCACTCGGCGGTCGACTGGTCCACCCGCCCCCTGCCCGAGCCGTGGCTGCGCTACGCCGCTCTGGACGTCGAGGTGCTGGTCGAGCTGCGCAACGCACTCGAACAGGAGCTGGATGCCCAGGGCAAGCTCGAATGGGCCCTGGAGGAGTTCGCCGCGATCGCCGCCGCGCCCCGCCCGGCCCCGCGCACCGACCCGTGGCGGCGCACCTCGCAGCTGCACAAGGTCCGCCGGCGCCGCCAGCTGGCCGTGGTGCGCGAGCTGTGGCAGGCCCGCGACCGGATGGCGCAGGAGCGCGACGTCTCCCCGGGCCGGGTGCTCTCGGACGCCGCGATCGTCAACGCCGCGCTGGCCATGCCGCTGAACATCGCCGCGCTGCAAGCCGTGCAGGGCTTCGGGCCGCGGGTGCACCGGCGTCAGCTGGAGCAGTGGCTGGCCGCCGTGCAGCGCGGCCGGGAGATCCCGGAGGGCCAGCTGCCGCCGGCCGCCGCCCCGCACGACGGTCCGCCGCCGCCGCGGGCCTGGGCCGAGAAGGACCCGGTGGCCGCCGCCCGGCTCTCCGGCGCGCGCAGCGCGGTCAGCGAGCTGGCCGAGCGGCACCACCTGCCGGCCGAGAACCTGATCACCCCGGACCTGGTCCGGCGGGTCTCCTGGGAGCCGCCGACCGACCGCGGCGCGGAGGGCGTGGCCGCCGCGCTGCGCCGGCTCGGTGCCCGGCAGTGGCAGGTGGACCTGGTGGCGCCCGCGATGGCCGCCGCGTTCGCCTCGGCCGTGGCCGAAGGCTGATCCCGGCAGGACCGAAAGGGGATGTCGTCCGTACCGGCGGCATCCCCTTCGTCGTCCCCGGGAACAGCTCTCCTGGTCCGACGTGTTGCGGGACACACCGTCGGATCCGTCCGAGGGGCCTGGGCAGGTTGGTTACCGACCGGTAGCATGGCCGTGATGCGGCGCCGCTCGGGTCTTCGCCGGCGGCAGCCTGCCCACCTCAAATGTTGGTCCCTGGGAGGAGAGCCCCCGTGCCTCGTACCGCGAGGGACGTCGTCTTCGTCGATGGCGTCCGCACCCCGTTCGGCAAGGCCGGCCCGAAGGGCATCTACCACGAGACCCGCGCCGACGACCTCGTCGTCAAGTGCATCCGGGAGCTCGTGCGCCGTAACCCGAACCTGCCCGTCGAGCGCATCGACGAGGTCGCCGTGGCGGCCACCACGCAGATCGGCGACCAGGGTCTGACCATCGGGCGCACCGCCGCCCTGCTGGCGGGCCTGCCGAAGTCCGTGCCCGGCTACTCGATCGACCGCATGTGCGCCGGTGCGCTGACCGCCGTCACCGCGACCGCCGGCGGCATCGCCTTCGGCGCATACGACGTGGTCGTGGCCGGCGGCGTCGAGCACATGGGCCGCCACCCGATGGGCGAGGGCGTCGACCCGAACCCGCGCTTCGTCTCCGAGAAGCTGGTCGACGAGTCCGCCCTGTTCATGGGCATGACCGCGGAGAACCTGCACGACCGCTTCCCGCACATCACCAAGGAGCGCTGCGACGCCTACGCCGTGCGCTCCCAGGAGAAGGCCGCCAAGGCGTACGCCAACGGCGACATCCAGCCCGACCTGGTGCCGATCTCGATCCGCAACACCAACCCCGAGGTCGGCGAGACCGGCTGGGGCCTGGCCACCGTGGACGAGCCGCTGCGCCCGGGCACCACGATGGAGTCGCTGGCCGGTCTCAAGACCCCGTTCCGCCCGCACGGCAACATCACCGCGGGCAACTCGGCCGGTCTGAACGACGGTGCCACCGCCTCGCTGCTGGCCGCCGAGGACGTCGCCGAGGAGCTCGGTCTCCCGGTCAAGATGCGCCTGGTCTCCTACGCCTTCGCCGGCGTCGAGCCCGAGGTCATGGGCATCGGCCCGGTCCCGGCCACCGAGAAGGCGCTGGCCAAGGCCGGTCTGACCATCGACGACATCGACGCGTTCGAGGTCAACGAGGCCTTCGCCGTCCAGGTGCTGGCGTTCCTCGACCACTACGGCATCGCGGACGACGACGAGCGGGTCAACCCGTTCGGCGGCGCGATCGCCTTCGGCCACCCGCTGGCCTCCTCCGGCGTGCGCCTGATGAACCAGCTGGCCCGCCGCTTCGAGCAGCGCCCGGACGTCCGCTACGGCCTCACCACGATGTGCATCGGCTTCGGCATGGGCGGCACCATCATCTGGGAGAACCCGCACTTCGAGGGTGGTAAGTGACCATGAGCACCACGACTGAGCTGCTCCAGCACGGCGCCGAGCTGTTCCCGGGCGAGGTCGTCACGACCGCCCACGTGCGCCACCTGGACCTGCCGCTGCAGGCCGGCAAGCTGGCCCTGATCACCCTGGACAACGGCTTCGACCACACCAAGCCGACCACCTTCGGCCCGGGCTCGCTGCTCAAGCTGTCCGCCGCGCTGGACCAGGTCGAGGCCGAGGCCGCCGAGGGCAGGATCGTCGGTGCCGCGATCACCGGCAAGCCGTTCATCTTCGCGGTCGGCGCCGACCTCAAGGGCGTCGAGCTCCTCAAGGAGCACGAGGACGCGCTGGCCATCGGCAAGGGCGGCCACGAGGTCTTCAAGCGGATCGCCGCGCTGCCCGTCCCGACCTTCGCCTTCTACAACGGCGCGGCCATGGGCGGCGGCGTCGAGGTCGGTCTGCACGCCACCTACCGCACGGTCAGCTCGGGCGTCCCGGCGTTCTCGCTGCCGGAGGTCTTCCTGGGCCTCGTCCCGGGCTGGGGCGGCTGCAGCATCCTGCCGAACCTGATCGGCCCCTCGAAGGCGATCAAGGTCATCATCGAGAACTCGATGAACCAGAACAAGCAGCTCAAGGGCAAGGACGTGTTCGAGCTGGGGATCGCCGACGCGATCTTCGAGCCGGCCGACTTCCTGGAGCAGTCGCTGCTGTGGGCCGCCAAGGTCCTCAAGGGCGACGTCGTCGTCGAGCGCGAGGAGATCGACCGCGGCAAGGCCTGGGACGACGCCGTCGCCTGGGGCCGCCTGGTCGCCGACGCCAAGGTCCACGGCGCCGCCCCGGCCGCCTACAAGGCGCTGGACATCATCGCCCGGGTCAAGGACGCCGACCTGCAGGCCGGCTTCGACGCCGAGGACGCGGCCCTGGCCGACCTCATCATGAGCGGCGAGCTGCGCAGCGGCATCTACGCCTTCAACCTGGTGCAGCGCCGGGCCAAGCGCCCGGTCGGCGCGCCGGACAAGTCGCTGGCCCGCCCGGTCTCCAAGGTCGGCGTCGTCGGCGCCGGCCTGATGGCCTCGCAGCTCGCGCTGCTGTTCGCCCGCCGTCTGGAGGTGCCGGTGGTCCTCACCGACATCGACCAGGCGCGCGTCGACAAGGGCGTCGGCTACGTCCACGCCGAGATCGACAAGCTGCTCTCCAAGGGCCGCATCGGCAAGGACAAGGCCAACCGCCTCAAGGGCCTGGTCTCCGGCTCGCTCGACAAGGCCGCCGCCTTCGGCGACGCGGACTTCGTCATCGAGGCCGTGTTCGAGGAGATGGGCGTCAAGCAGACCGTCTTCGCCGACCTGGAGAACGTGGTCTCGCCGACCTGCGTGCTGGCGACCAACACGTCCTCGCTGTCGGTCACCGAGATGGCCTCGAAGCTGAAGCACCCCGAGCGGGTCGTCGGCTTCCACTTCTTCAACCCGGTCGCGATCCTGCCGCTGCTGGAGATCGTCCGCGGCGACGAGACCGACGACGCGTCGCTGGCCACCGCCTTCGCCGTGTCGAAGAAGCTGAAGAAGACCTCGGTCCTGTGCAAGGACGCCCCGGCGTTCGTGGTGAACCGGATCCTGACCCGCTTCATGGGCGAGATCCAGGGCATCATCGACGAGGGCACCCCGATCGCCGACGTCGAGAAGGCCGTCGAGCCGCTCGGCCTGCCGATGTCCCCGATCGTGCTGCTGGAGCTGGTCGGCCCGGCCATCGCCCTGCACGTCTCGGAGACCCTGCGCGGAGCGTTCCCGGAGCGGTTCACCGTCTCCGAGAACCTCGGCAAGGTGGTCAAGGCCGGCAAGCGCGGCTTCTACACCTGGGTGGACGGCCAGCAGGTCCTCGACCCCGAGGTGCTGGAGCTGCTGACCTTCGGCGACACGGTGCTCACCGCGGAGCAGGTCCGCGCCCGCGCCCTGGAGGCCGTGGCGCAGGAGATCGGCCTGATGCTGGAGGAGGGTGTCGTCGCCGAGGCGCAGGACATCGACCTCTGCATGATCACCGGCGCCGGCTGGCCCTTCCACCTGGGCGGGATCACCCCGTACCTGGACCGTGAGGGCGTCTCGGAGCGCGTGAACGGCAAGCCGTTCCTGGCCCCGGGCGTGGCCTCGGTGCCCGCCTAAGGCGTAGCGGTACGGAGGAGCCCCGGTGACCTGCTGGTCACCGGGGCTCTTGCGTGTTCCAGGCCCCGCGTGTTCCGGGGCCCTGCGTGTTCCGGGGGTCCCGCGCGGGCCGGTGGTGCGGGCCGCTCAGTGCTTGAGGCGGTAGACCACGGTGTCGGCGAAGACACCGACCATCTCGTAGTGGGTGTCGAGCAGGTTCTCGATCCGCGGGACCATGACCGGCTGGTACGGAGCGATGCCGGAGTCGTCGACCACGACCTCGGGCAGGCCGTTGGCCAGCTCCTTGTCGAAGGTCTGCCAGGCGTTGGAGACGCTGAACTGCTCACCGACGTTGGCGCTGCCGTCCTTGCCGCCGCTGTAGTTCGTGAGGAAGCCGGCGGTCAGGTAGCGGGAGGCGGGCTTGCGGTCGGCCAGCCAGTACAGCTCCGGGTGCATGCCCCAGACCAGCACGGTGTCCTTGGGGGTGGTCTGGGCGGCGACGGCGGTGGCGACCTCGGTGGTGCGGTCGAGCCGCTCCCCGGGCCAGGCCAGTGCCAGGCCCCAGAACACCGTGGCGGCGACCGTGGTGTACACCAGGACCGGCTTCCAGCGGACCGCCGAGGTGGCGACCGCGCCGGTGCCCAGCAGCACCAGCGGCGGGATCAGCTGCAGGTAGTAGTGGCCGAAGAAGTGGAAGCCGACGCTGACCGCGACGACCGAGGAGAGCAGCCAGACCCACAGGTCGGTGGTCGAGCCGTGCTCCTCGCCGGCCACCGGCAGCGGGCGGTGGCGGTGCTTGAGCCAGAGCCGGCGTCCGACCGGGAGCAGGAAGCCCAGGCCGGCCGCGGCCAGGATGGCGGAGTTGCCGAGCGCGCGGCCGACCATCTGCAGCCAGGCGCCGCCGAAGGAGGCGTAGTCGCCGCTGCCGGTGACCACCCAGAAGAGGAAGCCCTTGGGCTTGGTGAGGATCACCGCGACCAGCGCTATCGGCAGGGTGAAGCCGAAGGCGATCTTGAAGAGCGCGGGCGGCCAGCGCACCCCGCGCCGGCGGGTGTCCTGGAACAGCATCCAGAGCACCGGCAGCAGCACGGCGCCGCCGGTCTGCTTGGTCAGCGAGCAGAGCGCCACGGCGATCCCGGCGGCCAGCCAGCGGCGGCGTTCGGCGTAGCGGAAGGCCGCCACCATCGCGGGCAGCATGAAGACCTCGAAGGTCGCCGCCTGGGTGTCCTCCGGGGAGAGCCCGATGGAGACCAGCAGGTAGAGCAGTCCGGCGCCGGCGCCGGCCCGGTTGCCCCACCGGCCGCGGGCGATCGAGGCCAGCAGGATCGCGGTGACCAGGTGGGCCACGACCGCCAGGGTGCGCAGCGGCCAGAGCGAGGCGGAGCCGAACACCGCGAAGCAGGCCTGGTAGAGCCAGGGCAGCAGCGGCGGCTTGCGGTCCACCACGGTGTCGTACAGCACTCCGCCGTCGGCCAGCATCCGGGCCTGGGTGGCCAGGAAGCCTTCGTCCGGGCTCCAGACGGGCCGGGCGAAGGAGGGGATGTGGGTGATCAGCGCGACCAGCGCGAGCACCGGCACCAGCCTGGTCCAGTACCCGACGCGGACTCGGGTCAGGACGCTCTCGGGCAGGCGCTCGGCCAGTCCGGCGGGGCGGAGGCGGGTGGGGGTCGGCACGGTTGACAACCTACCGGGCGGGATCGGCGCGGGTGGCGCCGGTCCCGCCTTTCCGTAGGATCATCAGCTTGTTCCGTGACGAACTGTTACGGAGTTACGACAAATGGTCGTCGCCGGAACAGGGGACGGCCCCGCCGACGGCCTCCGGTCAGGCCTTGACCGGCGCCGCGTCCAGCTTGGCGACCAGCGCGGTCACCTTCCGGGCGATGTCCGGGGCGTTCAGGCCGATCTCGGCCAGGATCTCGGCCCGGCTGGCATGGTCCAGGAACTCCTGCGGGATGCCGAAGTCGCGCACCGGCAGATCCACGTCCGCGTCCCGCAGCGCCTGCGCCACGGCGGCGCCGACACCGCCCACCCGGCCGTTGTCCTCGATGGTGACGACCACCCGGTGCTCGGCGGCCAGACCCGGCAGGGCCGGGTCCACCGGCTTGACCCAGCGCGGGTCCACCACGGTGGCGGTGATGCCCTGGGCGGCCAGCAGGTCGGCGACCTCCAGGCTGGTCGGGGCCATCGCGCCGACCGAGACGATCAGCACGTCGGCGCGGTGGGCGCCGGAGGGCTCCTCGGCGGCGCGCAGCACGTCCATGCCGCCGACCCGGCCGACCGCGGGAACGGCCGGGCCGACCGTGCCCTTGGAGTAGCGGACGACGGTCGGGGCGTCCTCGACCTCGACGGCCTCGCGGAGCTGGGCGCGCAGCTGGTCGGCGTCGCGCGGGGCGGCCAGCCGCAGGGTCGGGATGATCTGCAGCATCGACATGTCCCACATGCCGTTGTGCGAGGCGCCGTCGTCACCGGTGACACCGGCCCGGTCCAGCACGAAGGTGACGCCCAGCTTGTGCAGGGCGACGTCCATCAGGACCTGGTCGAAGGCCCGGTTGAGGAAGGTCGCGTAGACCGCGAACACCGGGTGCAGACCGTTGGTGGCCAGGCCGGCCGCGCTGGTGACGGCGTGCTGCTCGGCGATGCCGACGTCGAAGATGCGCTTCGGGAAGGCCTCCGCGAACGGGGCCAGGCCGACCGGGTGCAGCATCGCGGCGGTGATGCCGACGATGTCCTCGCGCTCGTGGCCGAGCGCCACCATCTCCTCCGCGAAGACCGAGGTCCAGCTCCGCCCGCCACCGCTCTGGATCGGCAGGCCGGTCTCCGGGTGGATCTTGCCGACCGCGTGGAAGCGGTCCTCGTCGTTGTTCTCGGCGGCGTGGTAGCCGCGACCCTTCTCGGTGAGGCAGTGCACGATCACCGGGCCGCCGAAGCCGCGCGCCTTGGTCAGCGCGGACTCCAGGGCGGTCATGTCGTGGCCGTCGATCGGGCCGATGTACTTGAGGCCGAGGTCCTCGAACATGCCCTGCGGGGCGATGAAGTCCTTGAGGCCCTTCTTGGCGCCGTGCAGCGTCTCGAACAGCTGCTGGCCGACCACCGGGGTGCGCTGCAGCGCGTCCTTGCCCCAGGACAGGAAGCGCTCGTAGCCCTGGGTGGTGCGCAGCGTGGCGAGGTGGTTGGCCAGGCCGCCGATGGTCGGCGAGTACGAGCGCTCGTTGTCGTTGACGACGATGACGACCGGGCGGTCCTTCGCGTCGGCGATGTTGTTGAGCGCCTCCCAGGCCATGCCGCCGGTGAGCGCGCCGTCGCCGATGACGGCGACCACCGGGTCGTTCTTGCCCTTGAGCTGGTTGGCCTTGGCCAGGCCGTCCGCGTACGAGAGCACGGTGGAGGCGTGCGAGTTCTCGATCACGTCGTGCTCGGACTCGGCGCGGGACGGGTAGCCGGACAGGCCGCCCTTCATCCGCAGCTGCGAGAAGTCCTGGCGCCCGGTGAGCAGCTTGTGGACGTAGCTCTGGTGACCGGTGTCGAAGAGGATGCGGTCGCGCGGCGAGTCGAAGACCCGGTGCAGCGCCATGGTGAGCTCGACCACGCCGAGGTTGGGGCCGAGGTGGCCGCCCGTCTTGGAGACCTCGGTCACCAGGAAGGTCCGGATCTCCTGGGCCAGTGCGGCCAGCTGTCCGGGCGTGAGCCGGTCGAGATCGCGCGGTCCCCGAATGCGGGTCAGCAGGGCCACCCGTTCCTCCTCGTTCAGTGTTCGCGGACCGCGGGCGGTCCGACGGGCGTCGCTGCCCGGTCCGGCGGCAGGCCGGCGGTCGCGGCCGGTACCGACCGGTCGAGTCTAATGTCCGCTTGCCGGACACCGAGCGGCGCGCCCGGTGCCACCGTTCGGTTGCGGCCATTCCGGGAGGTCGGCCGGGGTGGACGGGTCACGCCGGGTTGACGCACGGACGTTCGATCGCCTTTATCCCGGCGACCACGGCGCCGGCCCCGCCGCCGGCGGCGTCAGGCGCGGCCCAGTGCCCCGGACTCGCCCATCTCGCTCATCACCAGCGCCAGCGCGCCGAGCACCTCGGCCCGGCCGCCGAGGGTGCCGGGGACCACCGAGAGCTGCCGGGCGGCACTGGGGATCGCGTAACGGGCCACCGAGTCACGGATCGGGGCGAGCACCAGCTCACCGGCCTCGGCGAGGTCCCCGCCGAGGATCACCCGGCGCGGGTTGAGCAGGTTGCACAGGGTCGCGACGCCGGTGCCGATCTGCCGGCCGGCGTCGGCGATCACCCGGCGGCAGCCGAGGTCGCCCTGGTGGGCCAGCTCGACCACCCGGGGCAGCGTGAGGTCCGGGCCGAGGGTGGAGCTGAGCAGGGAGAGCAGGTAGCGGGAGCCGACGAAGGTCTCCAGGCAGCCCCGGTTGCCGCAGCGGCAGACCGGCCCGGCCTCGTCCAGCGTGATGTGCCCTATCTCACCCGCCGTACCGCCCGGGCCGCGGTAGATCTGGCCGTTGACCACCAGGCCGGCGCCCACGCCGCTGGCGATCTTGATGTACGCGAGGTCGCTCAGTCCGCGGCCGGCGCCCCAGACCAGCTCGCCGAGCGCGCCCAGGTTGGCGTCGTTGTCCACGTGCACCGGCATGCCGAGCCGCTCCCCCAGCTCCCGGCCAGGGGCGATGCCCGTCCAGCCGGGCAGGATCGCGGTGGACCCGAGCGCGCCGGTCTCCACGTCGATCGGGCCGGGCACGCCGAGGCCGACGCCGATCACCTTGTCCGGCCGGAAACCGGCCTGCGTCAACAGCCGCTCGACCATCGCCTCGGCGCGGTCGAAGCCCTGCTGGGCGGAGACGTCCACGTCGATCGGGGCGCTCTCCTCGGCCAGCACCCGGTGCGCCAGGTTGCCGACCGCGACCCGCAGGTGGGTGTGGCCGAAGTCGATGCCGACGACGATGCCCGCGTCACCGCTGAGCGAGACGCTGCGGGCGCGGCGGCCGCCGGAGGAGGTGTCGGCGACCACGACGGTGCCGCTCTCCTTCAGCTCCCGCACGATGTTGGACACGGTGGCCGCGGAGAGACCGGTGCCGCGGGCGATCTCGGCCTGGGTCAACGAGCCGGCCATCCGCACCGCGCGCAGCACCCGCTCCAGGTTCGCCCGGTGCAGGGACGACTGCGAGCCCGGTGTGTCCGTCGACATGATCCACCCTCCCAGGGCGGGGAACCCTCCGCCGGGCGTCCCCTTCAATTCCTGAAGGGTACGGCCCGGGGCCCCGGGCGGGGGCGTCGACGGGGACGGCCGGGTGCGGGAGGAGCCGGGCGGCGCGGGCGGCCCGACGGCGCCGCAGAGGCGGGGGCGGGGCACCGGCCGGGGGCTGCCGGGTGCGGGGGCACCGGCGCTCGGGGTGGATGCGGGACAGGTGCGGGACGGGCCCCGGGGTGGATGCGGGACGGGCCCCGGGGCGGGTGCGGGACGGGCCCCGGGGGTTGCTCCGGACGGGTGATGCCCGCCCGGGAGACGGAGGCCGGGCCAGCCGGGCCGGCGCCCCCGGTCACGCGGCGGTGTCGGCGGTGGGGGCCGGGTGATCGGGCAGTGAAGGTGTTGCACGGCCTGGACCTGCGGGGACTGGGTTCGGCGGTCCTGGCGGCGGCCGAAATGCGCGCACCACTAGCATGGTGCCCAATTCTCACCCGTCCCACCGGAACCGAGGACGGTACCGGCAGGGGGCGCTTCCAGACATGACGGGGAATCAGATGGCAGGGGATCACCCTACGCCGGGGGCAGGCGAAGCGCCCGGCAACGGTCCGCAGGACAACCGGGGCGTCTCGTTCGGACGTCCGCCAGCGGGCGGTGTGGATCCGGCCGCGGTCGCGGACCAGATGACGCAGCTCGACGGATCGGCCGTCCCGGGACCGGCCGCCCCCGCCGGGCCGCCGCCCGCACAGCCGCCGGCACCGCCCGCGCAGCCCCCCGCCGGCGCCGACTACGCCGCGTACGCGCCGACCGCGACCGGCTTCCCCACCCAGGCCCCGCCGCCTCCGGGCGCCGCACCCGTCGGCCCGTACGACCCGGCGCCCGGCGCCCCGTACGCCACGGACGGCGGGCAGGGCTACAACACCGGCGGCTACAACTTCCCGCAGCAGCCCGGGTACAGCTACCCCGTCGCCCCCACCCCGCCCAAGCGCAACCCCGTCATGCTGTGGGGCGGCATCATCGGCGGCGTGCTGGCGATCGCGATCGTGATCGCCCTGGTCGTCCTGCTCAAGGACCCCTCCCCCGCGCCGAACCCGGGCCCGGGCCCCGTCAGCACCGACGGCACCAGCGACGGCCCGACGAACGACCCCGCCCCCGGCCCCGCCGCCAAGGGCGCCACCTTCAACGTCGCCTGGACCGCCCCCAAGGGTGCCAACACGGACGGCGCGAACCAGATGCTCGGCGTCTGGGGCACCGACAAGCTCGCCGTCCGTGCCGACAGCACCGGCATCAAGGCCTACAACCTGACGGACGGCAAGGAGGCCTGGACGATCCCCGTCCCGGCCGGCAGCAAGGAGCTGTGCACCGCCTCGTACGCGGCCAACTCCAAGAGCATCGCCGCCGTCTCCTTCAACACCGGTGACAGCGACTGCTCCACCGTCGGCGCCGTCGACCTGACCCAGGGCAAGCTGCTCTGGAGCGTCAAGGTCTCGGCCGACCGGATGTCCTCGCCGACCCTGAGCGTCACCGACAACGTCGTCGCCATCGGCGGCAACATGGTCGGCGCCCTCAACGTCACCACCGGACAGCCCGCCTGGCAGTACCAGCCGCGCGACAAGGACTGCAGCGTGCGCGGCCGCGCCGCCGGCGCCCAGATCGCCGTCAGCGACCGCTGCTACGGCGGCAGCGGCCCGAAGTCCCAGCTGGTCATCGTCAACGCCGAGACGGGCAAGGCGACCAGCACGCCGATCACCCTGACCGGCAGCATCGAGCAGGTCGACCAGGTCGTCCAGGACAAGCCGCTCGTCCTGCTGATGTCCAGCGGCCCGCAGGGCGACTACATCCTGCCGTTCGACAAGGACAACAAGCCGGGCAACCAGATGTCCGTCAAGGAAGCCGGTTCGGACAGCCTGCGCCTGTCCGGCCAGGACGAGGCCCTCAGCCGCAACGTGGTCAGCGGCTCCACGCTGTACGTCCAGGTCAGCGGCACCAAGCCGGGCATCAACGCCTACGACCTGAACACCGGCAAGCGCCTGTGGGCGGCCACCACCTCCTCGGCCACCAACGACATGCGCCTGGTCTCCGGCACCGACAAGGACGGCAAGGTCCGCGCCGTCGTCGAGCAGGGCTACGACAAGCCGGCCCGCCTGGTGACGCTCTCGCCGACCGACGGCTCGATGACCGACATCGGCACCATCGCGATGTCGAACGGCCTGGACATCGGCAGCAGCACCTCCGAGTACGTCATCTCGGACGACGGCCTCGCGGTGTACGCGTTCCGCCGCTACAGCTCCACCGACGGTCCGCTGACCAAGTGGAAGAAGTGACGACGGGAGCGATGACGGGAGTGACGTCGGGAGTGACGTCGAGGTGATGCCGGGGGCGTGACCCCTCGTCGCGGCCGACCGGGCCACGACGGCACACGGGCGGGACCACGACAGCACACGGACAGGTCACGACGGCACACACGGGCGGGGCGGGAACGGGCGAACAGCCGGTTCCCGCCCCGCCCGTGAATTTCCGGCGGGTCCGTTCACCGGACGTGCGAGGATTCGGACCACCAGCCTGACAAAGGAGTGCAGCGAGTGCCCGGCACAAACCTGACCCGCGAGGAGGCCCGCACCCGGGCCGATCTTCTCCGTGTGGACGCGTACGACATCGAGCTCGACCTCGGCTCGGCCCGTGAGGGCGGCACCTTCCGGTCCACCACCGTCGTCCGGTTCACCGCCACCACGCCCGGCGCGGACACCTTCATCGACCTCGTTGCGCCGAGCGTCGAGGAGATCACCCTCAACGGCGCGTCGCTCGACCCGGCGAGCTTCTCCGACAGCCGCATCCCGCTGCCGGGCCTGGCCGCCGAGAACGAGCTGCGGATCGTCGCCGACTGCGCGTACACCAACACCGGTGAGGGCCTGCACCGGTTCGTCGACCCGGTCGACGGCGAGACCTACCTGTACACCCAGTTCGAGGTGCCGGACGCCCGCCGCGTCTTCGCCACCTTCGAACAGCCCGACCTGAAGGCCGCGTTCACGTTCACCGTGACCGCCCCCACGGGCTGGGTCGTGGTCTCCAACTCGCCGACCCCGGAGCCGGCCCCCGCCGGCGATGGCTCCACCCAGGTCTGGAAGTTCGAGCCCACCGGCCGGATCTCCAGCTACATCACCGCGCTGATCGCCGGCCCGTACGTCGGCGTCTTCGACAGCTACGAGAACGGCGAGCAGACGGTGCCGCTCGGCGTCTACTGCCGGCCCTCGCTGCGCGAGTTCCTGGACCCGGAGGCCATCTTCGCGGTCACCAAGCAGGGCTTCGACTACTTCCAGGAGAAGTTCGACTTCCCGTACCCGTTCGCGAAGTACGACCAGCTGTTCGTCCCGGAGTTCAACGCCGGCGCGATGGAGAACGCGGGCGCCGTCACCCTGCGCGACCAGTACGTCTTCCGCTCCAAGGTCACCGACGCCGCCTACGAGGCCCGCGCCGCGACGATCCTCCACGAGCTCGCCCACATGTGGTTCGGCGACCTCGTCACCATGGAGTGGTGGAACGACCTCTGGCTGAACGAGTCCTTCGCCACCTTCGCCGAGGCCGTCTGCCAGGCCGAGGCCCCCGGCTCCAAGTGGCCCCACTCCTGGACCACCTTCGCCAACCAGATGAAGACCTGGGCCTACCGGCAGGACCAGCTGCCGTCCACCCACCCGATCATGGCCGACATCAACGACCTGGAAGACGTCCAGGTCAACTTCGACGGCATCACCTACGCCAAGGGCGCCTCGGTGCTCAAGCAGCTGGTGGCCTACGTCGGCCAGGACGCCTTCTTCCAGGGCGTGCAGGCCTACTTCAAGCGCCACGCCTGGGGCAACACCCGGCTCAGCGACCTGCTGGGCGCCCTGGAGGAGGCCAGCGGCCGCGACCTCAAGGCCTGGTCCAAGTCCTGGCTGGAGACCGCCGGCATCAACGTGCTGCGGCCCTCGATGGTGCTGAACACCGACGGCGAGATCGAGTCCTTCGCCGTCCTGCAGGACGCCCCCGCGCTGCCCGCCGGCGCCAAGGGCGAGGCCGTGCTGCGGCCGCACCGCATCGCCATCGGCCTGTACGAGCTCGACGGCGACACCCTGGTGCGCACCGACCGCATCGAACTCGACGTCGACGGCCCGCGCACCGAGGTGCCCGAGCTGGTCGGACGCCACCGCCCCGCCGTCGTCCTGCTCAACGACGACGACCTCTCGTACGCCAAGATCCGGCTCGACGAGGACTCGCTGGCCGTCGTCACCGAACACCTCGGCGGCTTCACCGACTCGCTCCCCCGCGCGCTCTGCTGGGCCTCCGCCTGGGACATGACCCGCGACGGCGAACTCGCCGCCCGCGACTACCTGTCGCTCGCGCTGTCCGGCATCGGCCGCGAGTCCGACATCGGCGTGGTGCAGTCCGTGCAGCGCCAGGTCAAGCTCGCCCTCGACGCGTACGCCGACCCGGACTGGCGCGAGGAAGGCCTCACCCGCTGGGCCGCCGCCGCCGAGGAGCACCTGCGCGCCGCCGACCCCGGCAGCGACCACCAGCTCGCCTGGGCCCGCACCCTCGCCTCGGTCGCCCGCACCGACGGTCAGCTCGCGCTGCTCGCCGGACTGCTGGACGGCTCCGTCGAGGTCAAGGGCCTCGCCGTGGACACCGAGCTGCGCTGGACGCTGCTCACCCGCCTCGCGGCCACCGGCCGCGCGGACGAGGCCCGGATCGCCGCCGAGCTGGAGCGCGACAACACCGCCGCCGGCCAAGAGCACGCGGCCACCTGCCGCGCCGCCCGGCCGACCGCCGAGGCCAAGGCGACCGCCTGGGCGTCGGTGGTCGAGTCCGACCAGCTGACCAACTACGTCCAGGAAGCCGTCATCGCCGGCTTCCAGCAGTCCGACCAGCGCGAACTGCTCGCCCCGTACGCGGAGAAGTACTTCGCGGCGGTCAAGGGCATCTGGGAGACCCGCAGCCACGAGATCTCGCAGCAGATCATCATCGGGCTGTACCCCGGACTGCAGGTCACGCAGGAGACGCTGGACGCGACGGACGCCTGGCTGGCCTCCGCGGAGCCGGCGCCGGCGCTGCGGCGGCAGGTCGTCGAGTCGCGGGCCGGCATCGAGCGCGCGCTCAAGGCCCAGGCCGTCGACCGCGCGGCGGGCGGGCGCTGACCGGACCGACGGTCACTGCCGGGGCCCCGCCCGATGTGCCCCGCCCGGTATGCCCTGCCCGGTACCGGGCGGGGCGCCGGGCTGGGCCGACCGGGCCCGGGCGGGCCTGGCGGGGCGCCGGGCGTGCTCTGCTGAGGGCTCTGCCCAGTCGCTGACCGGGTGCTGAAACCGCGAAGGGGCGCCGGACGGGATCGTCCGGCGCCCCTTCGGCGTTCGTGCGGGATCGGGTCCTGACGGACGCCGTACGCGTCCGGGCGGACCGGGCGCGCGATGGTCAGTTCTTCTTCTTGCCCTTGCCCCACGGCATACCGGCCAGGCCGGCGATCACCAGGAAGAGGACGAGCGGGAGAAACACGTACAGGCCGAGGGTCTGGCCGATGCTCAGGCCGGTACCGGGGTCATCGCCGTCGTCCCTGGTGTAGGCCATGGCGGGCGACGACAGCAGCATCATCAGCGTGACCGTTGCGGAGACCGCGCCGGCTCGCAAAGCGTTCCTCTTGTCCACGTTTCCAACTTACCCGCCGCTTATGGGAGGGCGCTCGTCGGGGTCGGCCTGGTGGGTCGGGAGGGCCTCCCCGAGGATCGGGAGGGCCTCCCCCGGTTCAGCGGGACGCGGTGCCGGGCCCGGACGGCGGGGCCAGGAGGTGCGCGAGCAGGCGGGCCGTGGGGGCGGTGACGAGGCGGTCGAGGGTGACCGGGTCGCCCGCGCCGTCGGCGACCGGGAGGCGCCAGTTCGGGTACTGGTCCCAGGTGCCTGGCAGGTTCTGCGGGCGTGGGTCCCCGACCAGGTCCGGCAGCCAGACGCCGACCAGCTCCGCCGGCGTCGCCCGCAGGAAGCGGTACAGCACCGGCATCGACAGCGGATCACCTGGTGTGAGCAGCCCCCGGGCGGCCAGCTCCGCCCGCCAATCCGCCAGCTCCTCGACCGCCTCCTCCTGCTCCTCCCCCAGCGGCCGGGCCAGCAGGCCCAGCCGGTGACGCAGCTCGACGTGCTCGCCGGAGAGGCGGGCCGCCGTACTCGGCAGGTCGTGGGTGGTGAGGGTGGCCAGACAGCCCGGCCGCCAGCGGTCCGGGGCCAGGATGCCCCCGCCGGCCTGCCAGTCCCGTTCGAACCAGAGGACGGAGGTGCCGAGCACGCCGCGCGCCGCCAGTTCCTCCCGCACGCCCGGCTCCACCGTGCCGAGGTCCTCGCCGATCACCGCCGTCCCGGCCCGGTGCGCCTCCAGCGCCAGCACGCCCAGCATCGCCTCCGCGTCGTAGCGGACGTACGCGCCCTCGGTCGGCGAATGGCCCTGCGGGACCCACCAGAGGCGGAACAGGCCCATCACGTGGTCGATGCGCAGGGCGCCCGCGTGCCGCGTCGCCGCACGCAGCAGCTCCGCGAACGGGGCGTAACCGGCCTCGGCGAGCGCGTCCGGACGCCAGGGCGGCAGACCCCAGTCCTGGCCGTGCGCGTTGAAGGCGTCCGGCGGGGCGCCCACCGAGATACCCCCCGCCAGCACGTCCTGCAGCGCCCAGGCGTCCGCGCCGTCCGGGTGGACGCCGACCGCCAGGTCGTGGATCAGGCCGACCGCCATCCCGGCCTCGCGGGCGGCGCGCTGGGCGTCGGCGAGCTGCTGGTCGACCTGCCAGGCCAGCCAGCGGTGGAACTCCACCCGCTCCTGCAGTTCCTTCTCGGCCTGCTCGACCTGTGGGCCGTCCGGGTGACGCAGTCCCTTCGGCCAGTGGTGCCAGTCGGCGCCGTGCACCTCGGCCAGGGCGTTCCACAGCGCGTGCCGGCCCAGCCACTCGCCCTCGCGGCGATGGAACGCCTCGTACGCGGCCTGCCGACCCGGCCCGCGCGGCACCTCGTGCAGCAGTTCCAGGGCCTCGCGCTTCAGCGCCCAGACGGCGTCCCGGTCGATCAGACCGTCATGGCCCAGGACCTCCTCACGGAGGCGGGCGGCCCGGACGGTCAGGTCGTCGGCCCTGCGTCGTTGCTCCGCGGTCAGGTAGGCGTACTCGGGGACCGCCTCGATCCGCAGGTGCACCGGGTCGGCGAAACGACGGGAGGACGGGCGGTAAGGGGACGGGTCGGACGGGGCGCCGGGCAGGCCCTGGTGCAGCGGGTTGATCTGCACGAAGCCCGCACCGAGGCCGGCGCCCGCCCACTGGGCCAGCTCGGCGAGGTCCCCGAGGTCACCCATGCCCCAGGAGCGGTCGGACAGGACGGAGTAGAGCTGGGCAAGGAAACCCCAACTGCGGCCCGGGAGTTGGGGCAGCCGCTCGGGGGCGACGATCAGCGGTGCCTGGGCCCTCCGCTCACCGGTCTCCGCCCTGAGGGTGTGCCGCCCCAGCGGCAGGTCCGCAGGCAGCCAGTGCGAATGCCCGCGCGGCAACTCCCAACTCCCGCCGCCCTCCAGCTCCACGCACAACCGGGCGTCCGCCGGCACGTCCAGCGCCGTCCGCCGCCCCTGCCGCACCACCACGCACGGCGGCAACAACCGGGCCCGCTGCTCTGCCCAGTGACGCTCCAACGCCTCGCGGGCCTCCCCCGGCGACCCGGCCGCCACCCCCAGCGCAGCCAGCACCGCCACCAGCGTCCGCGCCCCCACCCCCTGCCCACCCGGCCCCGGATACCGGGCATCCACCCCGTACGCCTGCGCCAGCGCCACCAGTTCGGCAGGCGGTGGTGGCGCATCCTGCGCCGGTACCTGCTCGGCTCCGTCACTGTCGTGGTAAGCGGCCACTCGCGGCTCCTGCGATGTCTCGGCGACTCCCGGGTAGGACAGCCACAGTCCTACCCGGGTAACCACCCGGCCACGCTGCGCGACACGGCGGTGCCGGGTGGATCAGTCGGGCCGGCGCCGCAGGGGCAGCCGGCAATCCAGCGCCGCGGAGCTCGAATCCCCAGATCCGACAAGACACGCGGGGCCCGGCTCGACGGATCGAAACCGCGGCCCCGCACCCCTTCCGGCATCTCGGACCCCTCTCGGCCAGCCCCACCCGATCCTCCACCTCGCGCTGGGGCGACCCCTTTCGAGTGTTCTCACCGTTGACATGCCGGTAGCCCTCCGTACGCATGTCGAGGCACGATTCGAGATTCATGGAGAACCCTGTGTTCGTCACCGCCGACCTCATGGAACCCAATCACTGTTCGCCACGCGCTTACGCGGTCGCCACACCCCGCATCACCCGACGCCTTCGCCCCTTACGCGAACGAGGACGGCAGTAGCCTCCCGAACAGCGAGGAGGAGGGCGCTCAACGGTGATGGGGTCGGGGCTGATGAAGCGGCCCGTCGTGGGGTCGTACTCGCGTGCTCCGAGGAGGGTGAAGCCGGTGGACTTCTCCTTGACGGAGGTGGTGTTGCCCGCGGCGTCGTAGATGTAGGAGGTCACCGCGGTGCCGGCCGGGCTGGTCCGGGTGGACTTCACCAGCGCGTGCGGACCGCCGGTGCTGCCGCCCGTCTTCGGGTCGGTGGACGGGGTGTTGGGGCCGGTGCCGAAGGTCTGGGTGGTGGTGACGTCCTTGATGCCGTCGCTGTCGGTGCCCTTCTGGGCCGGCTTGGTGCCGGGACGGTACGCGGCGCCGTCCCAGACCTCGGCCGCGGACGGCCGTGCCGCCCGCTCCGCCGCCTTCCTGAGTACCGCTCCCCGGTCGAGTGCCCAGGCCCGCTTCGCCAGGCAGCGGGGTGGCCGGGGTGGCTTTGGGGCAGGCCGTGGTGACGGGGGTTCAGGGCCTCCCCGGGATCGTCACGGAATCGTCACGGACCGGACCTGACCAGCGGCGGAGTGGTTCGGGCGGCGGAGTTCCGGGCACTCGGGGCGGGGCTGTGCGCGGGCCGCGGGGACGGTCCGACATGGGCTCGAACACGGCAAAACGGTCATAGCCGTCAGTGGCGTTGACACCGGGTTGGGTAGCTGGTGGGGTTGCGGCGATGTCGTTGTGCCTGGCGAGGAGGCTCCTGTGCAAGCCCGAGTGTCCGTCGCCGCCGGGCGGCGTCTGAGGTCGCAGTTGGAGCAGAGTCCGGCGTTGCGGGAGGTGCTGCAGCACCCGGCGGCGTTGGTGGCTCGGCGGGCCACGGCGCGGACGTGCCGTCAGTTGGCGCCGCGGACGGCGGACCGGCTGATCGCCGATCTCAAGGGGACGGAGCCGCTGCTGGCGTCGGTGCGCGCGGAGCGGGCGGCGGGGCGGCCGGGCCGGCGGGCGATGCAGATCGCGGCCGGGGTGGCGGCGGCCGCGGTGGTCGGCGGGCTGTTGGCGGGGCCGCTGCCGTCGGCGGCGTACGCGGCGACGCCGGGGACGGACGTGGTGAGCACCGCCCCGCAGACCCCGTTGGGGAGCGTGACCGACCCGCAGGTGTTCCCGCGGCCGCAGGAGCAGACGGTGGCGGGCAAGGCGGTCGTGGTGCCGGGCGCGGTGACGCTGGTGGCGTCGCCGAAGGCGGACATCGGCGCGGTGTTGGCGGTCCGCGAGGTGCTGGCGGTGGCCGGGACGACGGACGTGACCTCGCAGGGGGAGGGCGGGACGCCCGCGGCCGGCTCGCTGGTGGTGTACGTCGGCGGGCCCGCCGAGGGTGCCGGCGGCGAGGTGGACCGGGTGCTGCGGCAGTTGACCGCCGCGGCCGGCGGCAAGGAGGGCGCCGCGCCCTCGACCGCGAACCTGCCGTCCGGCGGGTACGTGTTGTCGGCCGGTCAGCTGCCCGCGCAGGGCGGCGGGACGTACGGCGCCGTGGTGCTGGCGGGCGTGGACGCCACCGGGACCTTCTACGCCGCACAGAGCCTGCGCCAGTTGCTGGCCGCCGTGCCGGCCGGGCAGGGGCAGGCGGCGGGCGCGAACGGGCTCGGCCTGCCGGGGATCACGCTGCGGGACTGGCCGAGCGGCGCGCCGGTGCGCGGCACCGCCGAGGCGTTCTACGGCACCCCGTGGACGGCGCAGCAGCGGCTGGACCAGGTCGACTTCCTCGGCCGGTCCAAGCAGAACTTCTACCTCTACGCGCCCGGTGACGACCCGTACCGGCTCTCCCGTTGGCGCAACGCCTACCCGGCGGCGCAGGCGGACGAGTTGCGCGAGCTGGCGGGCCGGGCGCGCCGCAGCCACGTGACGCTCGGCTACGCGATCGACCCGGGGCAGTCGCTCTGCTTCAGTTCCGGCAAGGACGTGGACGCGCTGGTGGCGAAGCTGGACGGGCTGCGCAAGATCGGCTTCACCGCGTTCCAGCTGCAGTTCCTGGACGTCAGCTACGACGAGTGGCACTGCGACGACGACCGCGACGAGTACGGCACCGGGCCCGCCGCGGCCGCCAAGGCGCAGGCCGAGCTGGTGAAGACGGTGCAGGACCGGCTGATCGCGAAGAACCCGGGCCTGGCACCGCTGTCCGTCGTCCCGACCGAGTACCACCAGCAGGGCGCCACCCCGTACCGCAAGGCGCTGGCGGCGGCGCTGCCGGCGGGCGTGCAGGTGGCCTGGAGCGGGGTCGGGGTGATCCCGGAGAAGATCACCACCGCGCAGGCCTCCGACACCGCCGACCTGTACGGCCACCCGCTGGTCACGATGGACAACTACCCGGTCAACGACGCCAATCCGGACCGGCTCTTCCTCGGCGCCTACACCGGGCGCGACCCGGGCGTGGCCACCCGCTCGGCGGTGATGCTGACCGGCGCGATGCAGCAGCCGGTGGCCTCCCGGATAGCGATCTCCACGGCCGGCGACTTCGCGTGGAACCCGGTCGGCTACAAGTCGGACGAGTCCTGGCAGGCGGCCGTGCGTTCGCTGGCCGGGCCGACCGGCGCCGGTGTGACGCCCGCCGGGACGGCGCTGCCCGCGGTCACCGCGCTCGCCGGCAACAGCACCTCCTCGCCGCTGTCCAAGCAGGAGTCCGGCTACCTCACGCCGCTGCTCGACCGCTTCTGGGCGATCGCCGAGCCGACCTCCGGCGTGGCGCCCGACCTCGCCAAGCTGATAGAGGCCGCCGCCCCGCTGCGGGAGTCCTTCGCCGCGATGGCCACCGCCCAGCAGACCCTGGTCGGCACCCCGGCGACCGCCCAGCTGGCCGGCGAGGCCGCGCCGTGGCTGGGACCGCTGCGCGACTACGGGCTGGCCGGACAGGCCGCGCTGAACATGCTGCTCGCCCAGCACGGCGGCGACGGCGCCGCGGCCTGGAAGGCCCGGGTGGAGCTCAACCAGCTGCGCGAGCAGCTCGACCGCGCCCCGGCCACCATCGGCGCCGGGGTGCTCGGCCCGTTCCTGGAACGCGCCGTGCGGGCCGCCGACAACTGGGCGGGCGTGGTCAGCGGCGGGGTCACCGCGACCACCACGATGGGCACCGCGCAGGACCACCTGCCCGCGCTGATGACCGACGGCGTCGCGGACACCTTCTACTGGAGCTCCGCTCCGCCGCAGCCCGGCGACGCGGTCGGCCTGGACCTGGGCGCGGGCCGTCCGGTCAGCAACGTGACCGTGCTGATGGGCAGCTGGGGCAACGGCGCGGACGCCCGGACCGCCGTGGACGACTACATCCGCGACGGCGTGCTGGAGTACTCCACCGGCGCGGGCGGCTGGAAGCAGCTCGCCGTCGTCAAGAACCAGAAGACGGTCAGTGCCCAGCTCCCGCCGGGCACCGTCGTCCGGGCGGTGCGGCTGCGGGCCACCGCCGCGCAGAAGACCGCCGTCGCGGTGCGCGAGTTCACCGTCAGCGCCCCGGACGAGTCCCCGGCGAGCGTCACCGGCGGCCCCGACGCGCTGCCGGGTTCCTCCGCCGCCGCCGTGCTGGACGGCAATCCGGACACCGCGTACCGGGCCGCGAAGGCCCCGACCGCGCAGGACGAGCCGCTCACCGTGGAGCTCGGCGCCGCCCGTCCGCTGGACCGGCTCACCGTGCTGACCGACCCGGGCGTGCGCGCCACGGCCACCGTCGCGGTGCGCCGGGCCGACGGCACCTGGGCGGACATCGGCACCGTGCAGCCCGGCTACAACGAGCTGCCGGCGGGCGGGCAGGTCGCCGACGCGTTCCGGATGACCTGGAAGCCCGGCGGCGACCCGCCGGTCGTCAACCAGGTGATCCCCTGGTACGCGGACGCCCCGGCGGCCCGGCTGAGCCTGTCCGACCCGGCCCTGGACGTGGTCACCGGTGCGTCCGCGCCCGCCCAGACCCGGGCCACCGTGGAGGCGGGACGCCCCGAGGGCACCACCGGCGAGCTGCGCACCGACGTGCCTGCCGCCGCCAAGGGCCTGACCGTGACCCCGGCCGGGCCGGTGACCGTGCCGCGCGGCGGCCGGGTGGGCGTGCCGCTGTTGGTCAGTGCCGCGCCGGGCACGCCGTCCGGGACGTACCAGGTGCCGGTGCAGTTCGTGGCCGGGACGACCACCGTCAGGCAGGTGCTCCAGGTGCACGTGGTGCCGCCGACCGGCGGCGCGGACCTGGCCCTCGGCGCGAAGGCCACCTCCTCGGGCGACGAGGCGGCGGGCTTCCCGGCCTCGGCGGTCACCGACGGCGACCCGAAGACCCGCTGGTCCTCGCCCGCCAAGGACGACGCCTGGGTGCGGCTGGAGCTGCCGCAGGCGACCAGGCTGGGTGCGGCGGTGCTGCACTGGCAGGCCGCGTACGCCGCCTCGTACAAGATCCAGGTCTCGGCGGACGGGAACTCCTGGACGGACGCGGCGACGGTGGACAACGGCAAGGGCGGCGACGAGACGGTGCGCTTCGACGCGCCCGGCGTCCGGTTCGTCCGGGTCCAGGGCGTGGCGCGGGCGACCAAGTACGGCTACTCGCTGTGGGGGGTCGAGCTGTACGCGGTGACCCCGCCGGCCCAGCCGCAGCCCCCGGCCGGCCAGCCGGCGCAGCCGCCCGCGCAGCCGGCCGGCGCGCCGGGCACCCCTGCGACGACTCCGCCGGCGGCGCCGCAGAAGCCGTAGCCGGAGGCGGGCCCGGTACGAGAACGGCGGCGGGCCGCCGTGCTCCCCGGTGCGGGGGGCGCGGCGGCCCATGAGGCGCGTGCCGACGGTGTGACGGGCGGGCCCTTTGTGTCGCTTCGGTCAGGCGGAGAGCGGTTCGGGCTGCTCGCCGCGGCGGACGGGAGAGGAGTGGGCGCCGTGCGCCCGGCCGATGGGGACCGAGTGGTTGGCCTCGGTATGGTCGTGGTGCTCGTACTCGCCCCACTGTGGGGCGCGCAGTTGGTCCCCGCCGCCGTAGGGCTCCAGGTAGGGGCGCCAGCGCGGGTCCTTGATGCCGGTGCCGATGATCCGCCAGGCGAGTCCGCTGGGCGGTGCGGGCGGGCGCTTCATCCGCCACCCCAGTTCGGTGAGGTGGCGGTCGGCCTTGGTGTGGTTGCAGCGGCGGCAGGCGGCCACCACGTTGTCCCACCGGTGCTGGCCGCCCCGGCTGCGCGGGATGACGTGGTCGACGCTGGTGGCGGCGGCCCCGCAGTAGACGCAGCGGCCGTGGTCGCGGGCGAACAGCGCCCGGCGGGTGAGCGGGACGGGCCCGCAGAACGGGACCCGGACGAAGCGGGTCAGACGGACGACGGACGGCGCCGGAAGGGCGCTGGTGGCGCTGTGCAGAGTGACTCCCGAGTCCTCCAGGCTGACCGCCTTGTGGTTGAGGACCAGGATGAGTGCGCGGCGCATCGATACGACGCCGAGTGGCTCGTAGGACGCGTTGAGGACCAGGACATGCGGCACGGATGCCTCCTTGGACGCCTGCGGCGCGTGGCTCGCGCCGGGACGAGCGGTTGGATCGCACAACGAGTGCGCGATCTACCCCAGTGTCGCCTTACGCCGTTGTACGGCGCCACCACTCCTGTGTAACGGACCTGACGTGAACTCCGGGTGTGGTCTCTGTCATAACCGGTATGCCCGGGGAAGGTCGGGTTGCACCCGGGTGCCGCCCGGGCACCCTCCGGTGGCCCTCCCGGGGGACGACTCGGCCGGTCGGAGCAGTGCCGGGCCGGGCGGGACGGCCTCCGGGCCGGGGTCCGGGGGGAGCGCACCGGGGCGTTGACGGGGCGTCCGGGCCGTCCTGTACGCCCTCGGGCGGCTTCCCGCAAGGCCGCGGACGGCCTCCGGCGTGTCCGGGCGGGTGTGCGGCGGCGGATAGGCTAAGGCGCACGGTCCCCCGGGCCGCTTGCCGGCGGTGCGGGCCCGACACGCAATCCAGCAAGGAAGGTCCGCACGTGTTCAGCTCCGGCGCCACCGGTCTGTCCGACGCGTCCTCGACGCCCTCCGCCCCGACGCCGGCCCCCAGCCCCACCGGGCAGCTGCCGAATCTGGACCTGCGGATCCCGACCAGCGCGCAGGAGGTCTCGGACACCACCAAGCAGGCCGCCAGCTGGTTCGACACCCACTGGCAGGGCTGGCTGGCCTCGGGCCTGCGGATCGTCTTCATCGTGCTGCTGGCCCTGGTGCTGCGGGCGATGGTGCGCAAGCTGATCACCCAGCTGATAGGGCGGATGGCCCGCTCCCCCGAGCACCAGGAGGAGAGCCGGCTGGGCGGGCTGCTGGCCAACACCGGGGTGGTGAACCCGGAGCGGCGCCAGCAGCGCTCGGAGGCGATCGGCTCGGTGCTGCGCAGCGTGGCCTCCTTCACCATCCTGGGCACGGCGGCGCTGATGGTGCTCTCCGCGCTGGGCGTGAACCTGGCACCGCTGCTGGCGAGCGCCGGTGTGGCCGGTGTGGCGATCGGTTTCGGCGCCCGCAACCTGGTCACCGACTTCCTCTCCGGGGTCTTCATGATCATGGAGGACCAGTACGGCGTCGGCGACGAGATCGACACCGGGGTCGCCACCGGGACGGTGCTGGAGGTCGGCCTGCGGGTGACCAAGCTGCGCGGCGCCAACGGCGAGATCTGGTACATCCGCAACGGCGAGGTGAAGCGGATCGCCAACATGAGCCAGGGCTGGGCGACCGCCTCGGTGGACGTGCAGATCGGCTACAAGGAGGACCTGCTGCGGGTCGAGGACCTGATCCTGCAGACCGCCGAGGAACTGGCCAAGGAGGCGCCGTACGACGAGCTGGTCTGGGCGCCGGTGTCGATCCTGGGCGTGGAGTCGGTCGCGGCGGACTCGGTGATGGTGCGGGTCGAGGCCCGGACCGCGCCCGGCAAGTCGGCGGCGGTCTCCCGGGCGCTGCGGCAGCGGCTCAAGGTGGCCTTCGACCGGGCCGGGATCAAGGTCAAGGAGGAGGCCCCGGCGGCGGCCGGTACGGCGGGCGCGGCGACCGGAGTGGTGATCGCACCGGCGCCGGCCCCCGCGGCCGAGCAGGCGGCACCGTCCGCGCTCGCCGACCCGAACTCGGCCCGGTTCCGGGCGAGCGAGCCGATCGCGGTGCCGAAGTCCGAGCTGTAGGACTTCCCGGGTGCCGGGCCACCGGCCACCGGTACGGCGGGGCCGCGGGCGGGGGCCGCGTGAACGAGACGATGAGCCCCGCTCCCACGGTCGTGGGGGCGGGGCTCCGTGGTGTCCGGTAACGCTTCGGCATCCTCCGTTCCGCCGACCATTGACACCCCGCTGACGCGGCCCTTACCGTCCTTGCCAAGCGACTGGAAAGTTTCCTAACAGTTCGCCCGGAGCTCGCGCCCGTCCGCACGGAAGCCGTCCGACAGCCACCCGGCGGCATCCCCGACCAGCCGAAAGAGGAGGATTCCGGCATGACGAAGAGCACCGCCAAGGCCCCCCTCGCCGGCACGCCGAGCCTGCTGCGGGCCATCAACGACCGGGCCGCCCTCGAACTCCTGCTGGAGAACGGCCCGCTCTCCCGCACCCAGATCGGTGCCCTGACCGGGCTGTCCAAGCCCACCGCCTCCCAGCTGCTGGCCCGGCTGGAGGCGGCCGGGCTGGTCCTGCCGGTCGGCACCACGGCGGGCGGGCCGGGGCCCAACGCGCAGCTGTACCAGGTGAATCCCGCCGCCGGGTACGTCGCCGGGCTGGACGTCACCAACGGCGGGATCCGGGTCGCGGTCGCCGACATCACCGGCACCACGCTGGCCGAGCACACCGTCACCACCAAGGGCGTACCGGCCGCCGAGACCGTCGCCACGGTCGCCGCCGCGGTCGCCGGGGCGGTCCGGACGGCCGGGATCACCGGGACCGGCCTGCACGCCGTCGCGATCGGTCTGGGCGGCGCCCCCGACCCGGTCACCGGCAAGCTGCGGTACGCCTCCCACCTGCCCGGATGGCACTCACCGCGACTGGTCGAGGAGCTGTCCGAGGCGATCGGCGCACCGGTGTCCATCGAGAACGACGTCAACCTGGCCGCGGTCGCCGAGCAGGCCTCCGGCGCGGCGGCCGGGTTCGAGGACTTCGTCCTGCTCTGGGCCGAGGCGGGCGTCGGCGCCGCGATCGTCATCGCCGGGCGGCTGCACCGCGGCTTCACCGGCGGCGCCGGGGAGGTCGGCTACATGCCGGTGCCCGACTCGCCCGTCGAGTGGGACTCCCGCCGCCGCAACTTCGGCGGCTACCAGGCCCTGGTCGGCGCGCCCGCCGTCCGGGCGCTGGCCCGCGAGCACGGGCTCGGCGCGCCCACCGCGGAGGAGTCGATCGCCCGGGCGCTGGCCACCCCGGGCGCCGGCGACGCCTTCCTCGCCGAACTGGCCGGGCGGCTCGCGGTCGGGCTGACCGTGATCGTCGCCGTCGTCGACCCCCAGCTGGTGGTCCTCTCCGGCGCGGTGCCCAGCGCGGGCGGCGAACGCCTGCGCGCGCTCGTCGAGGACGAACTCGCCAAGCTCTCCATCGCCCGGCCCGAGGTGCGCAGCAGCGCCCTGCCCGACTCGCCGGTGTTGCTCGGCGCCCTGCAGCGCGCCCTGTCGGACGCCCGCGAGGCGGTCTTCTCCACCCACTGACGCCACCCACCGACGCCACTCACCGCCGCCGCCACCGCCCACCGACGTTCCCGCCCGCGGCCGCCCCCGCCGCTCCCACCCACCGACGCTCCCCTGCGCCCACCTCTCCCCAACCCCCGAACGCGGGAACCGAGGCAACGACGCCTGCCCGCGCACTCCCAGGAGGACCTCGAAGTGCACGCCACCACCTCCCGCCGAGGCCGCCGCACGATGGTCGCCGTCGCCGGCAGCGCCGTCCTCGCCCTGCTCGCCACCGCCTGCACCGGTTCCAGCGACTCGGGCGGCAACGACGACTCGGCCAGCGGCAAGGACGTCACCATCACCTTCTGGCACGGCTGGAGCCAGGACAACGAGACCAAGGCGATCGACGACAACATCGCCGCCTTCGAGAAGGCCCACCCCAACATCCACGTCAAGGCCGTCGGCAACATCCCGGACGACAAGGTCAACCAGGCCCTGCGGGCCGGCGGGAACGACGCGCCCGACGTGGTCTCCTCCTTCACCACCAACAACGTCGGCATGTTCTGCTCGACCAAGGCCTTCGTCGACCTCAAGCCCCTGCTGCAGCAGAGCGGCATCGACGCGGCCAAAACCTTCCCGGCCGCGATGCTCAACTACACCCAGTTCCAGGGCAACCAGTGCTCGCTGCCGCTGCTCGGCGACGCGTACGGCCTGTACTACAACAAGACGGCCTTCGCCGCCGCGGGCATCGCCCACCCGCCCAAGACCTTCAGCGAGTTCGCCGCGGACGCCGCCCTGCTGACCGTCCCCGACGGCGACTCGTACAAGCAGCTCGGCTTCATGCCGCTCTACCACGGCTACGAGTCCACCACCGAGCACTACCTCGGCCAGTACGGCGCCACCTACTTCGGTGCCGACGGCAAGTCGAACATCGCCGCCGACCCGAAGGTCGCCGCGATGCTCAAGTGGCAGAAGGGCATGGTCGACCAGCTCGGCGGCTACGCCAAGCTGGAGAAGTACCGCTCGACCTTCGGCGAGGAGTTCAGCGCCAAGAACCCCTTCCACACCGGCCAGCTCGCGATGGCCCTCGACGGCGAGTGGCGCACCGCCTCGCTCGCCGAGAACAAGCCCGGCTTCGAGTGGGCCACCGCCGCGTTCCCCGTCCCGGACGACCAGGCCGACACCTACGGGCGCGGCTACCAGACCGGCACCATCGTCGGCATCGCCAGCACCAGCAAGAAGCAGGCCGCCGCCTGGGAGTTCGTCAAGTACCTGACCACCGACACCGACGCGGTCGTCAGCTTCGCCAACGCGATCCACAACGTGCCCAGCACCTTCGCCGCGCTCGACTCGCCGAAGCTGGTCAGCGACGACAACCTCAAGACCTTCCTGGACATCGCCAAGAACGCCAACTCCGGCACCACCCCGCCGGCCGTCAACGGCAGCGGCTACATCGTCTCCCTGCAGAACCTGGGCTACGACTACGAGTCCGGCAAGCAGACCGACCTCCAGGCCGGTCTGACCGCCACGGCCAAGCAGATCGACACCGACATCGCCCAGGCCAAGTAAGCGCCGCGAACGGCCCACGGAGCTCCCATGTCACTCACGTTCGGCACCCGGAAGGGGAACGGCGGCAAGGCCGGCGCCGGACCGTCCCGCCCGGCGGCGCCCTCCACGCAGCACCTGCTGCGCCGGAAGCGCCGCCGGGAGGCGGCCCGCACCCTCGCCTTCCTCTCCCCCTGGCTGGTCGGGTTCGGCGTCTTCTTCGTCTACCCGCTGGTCTCCACCGCCTACTTCTCCTTCACCTCGTACAACGGCTTCGGCCAGCCCACCTTCAACGGACTGAAGAACTGGGACTACGTCTTCGACCAGCTGCCGACGTTCTGGCAGGGCCTGCGCAACACCCTGTGGCTGGTCGTCGTCATGGTGAGCCTGCGGGTCGCCTTCGGCCTCGGCGTGGGGATGCTCATCACCAGGGTCAAGACCGGCGCCGGCTTCTTCCGCACCGTGTTCTACCTGCCGTACCTGGCCCCGCCGGTGGCCGCGACCGTCGCCTTCGCCTTCCTGTTCAACCCCGGCACCGGCCCGGTCAACCACCTGCTGGGCGAGATCGGTCTGCCGCAGCCCGGCTGGTTCGCCGACCCGGACTGGTCCAAGCCCGCACTCACCCTGCTCGCCATGTGGGGCGTCGGCGACCTGATGGTCATCTTCATGGCCTCGCTGCTGGACGTCCCCAGGGAGCAGTACGAGGCGGCCGAGCTGGACGGCGCCGGCCCGTTCCAGCGGTTCCGGTACGTCACGCTGCCGAACATCTCGCCGATCATCATGTTCGCGGTGGTCACCGGGGTGATCCAGACCATGCAGTACTACACCCAGGCGATCGTCGCCGGGAAGGTCGCCAGCGGCATCGCCGGCAACTCCGGCCAGCAGTTCGAACCGGGCTACCCGGGCGGCTCCACGTGGACCCTGCCGCAGATGGTCTACAACCTGGGCTTCCAGCGCTTCAACTACGGCGCGGCGTGCGTGGTCGCCCTGGTGCTGTTCGCCATCTCGATGGCCGTCACCTCGATCCTGCTCCGCCGCAAGTCCGGCTTCATGGCGAACGACGACTAGCGGGCCAGTGAGGACCTGACCATGACTCCCAGCAACACGCTCACCGAGGCGCCGGCCCCGACCGGCCCCACCCGCCCCGCCACCCGCCCCGGCAGCCCCGCCGCCCGGGCCGCCCGGCGCCGCGCACTGCTCGACTGGGTGGCCGTCCACTCCCTGGCCGTCGCCGCCGCGCTGTTCTTCCTGCTGCCCTTCGTCTTCGTCCTGCTCACCTCGCTGATGGACGACCAGCAGGCGCTCACCACCGACTACTGGCCCACCCACTGGGAATGGGGCAACTACGGCAAGGTCTGGAACACCCCCGGCTTCCTCACCTGGTGGCGCAACACCCTGCTGTACGCGGGCGCCGGCACCCTGCTGACCGTCGTCTCCAGCCTCCCGGTCGCCTACGCGCTCGCCAAGTTCCGCTTCCGGGGCCGCAACCTGGCACTGATGGCGGTCATCGCGATGATGATGCTGCCGCCGCAGGTCACCGTCATCCCGATGTACCTGTTCTGGTCGAAGCAGATGGGTCTGAGCGGCTCGCTCTGGCCGCTGATCATCCCGATGGCGTTCGGCGACGCGTTCTCCATCTTCCTGCTGCGCCAGTTCCTGATGACCATCCCCAAGGAGTACATCGAGGCCGCCCGGATCGACGGCTGCGGCGACCTGCGCACCCTGCTGCGGGTGGTCCTGCCGATGGCCAGGCCGGCCATCGCCGCGGTCGCGCTGTTCCAGTTCTTCTACTGCTGGAACGACTACTTCGGCCCGCAGATCTACGCCAGCAACAACCGCGAGGCCTGGACCCTGTCGTACGGGCTGGAGTCCTTCAAGGCCGCCCACCACACCAACTGGAACCTCACCATGGCCGCCACCCTGCTGGTGATGGCACCGGTGATCGTCCTCTTCTTCTTCGCTCAGAAGGCCTTCATCGAAGGCGTGACACTGACAGGGGTCAAGGGCTGATGTCCGCACCGAAGACGTCCGGCGCCACCGCGCTCAAGCTGGCCATCGTCGGCGGTGGTTCGACGTACACCCCGGAACTGGTCGACGGCTTCGCCCGGCTGCGCGACAGCCTGCCGATCGGCGAGCTGGTACTGATCGACCCGGCCGCCGAGCGGCTGGAGCTGATCGGCGGGCTCGCCCGGCGGATCTTCGCCAAGCAGGGCCACTCCGCCGCGGTCTCCGTGACGACCGACCTGGCGGCGGGCGTCGCGGACGCCGACGCCGTGCTGCTGCAGCTGCGCGTCGGCGGGCAGGCGGCCCGCGACCAGGACGAGACCTGGCCGCTGGAGTGCGGCTGCGTCGGACAGGAGACCACCGGCGCCGGCGGGCTCGCCAAGGCGCTGCGCACCGTCCCGGTGGTGCTGGACATCGCCGAGCAGGTGCGCCGGGCCAACCCGGACGCCTGGATCGTCGACTTCACCAACCCGGTCGGCATCGTCACCCGGGCGCTGCAGACCGCGGGCCACAAGGCCGTCGGGCTGTGCAACGTCGCGATCGGCTTCCAGCGCAAGTTCGCCGCGCACCTCGGGGTGGCCCCGGAGCTGGTCAGGCTCGACCACGTCGGGCTCAACCACCTCACCTGGGAGCGCGGGGTGACCCTGCTGGACGGCCCGGGCGCCTCCGGCGGACGGGAGGTGCTCCCCGAACTGCTGCGGGACTTCGGCAAGGACATCGCGGACGACCTGCACCTGCCGCTGCCCGTCATCGAACGGCTCGGCGTCGTGCCGTCCTACTACCTGCGGTACTTCTACCAGCACGACGCGGTCGTCGCCGAGCTCAAGGAGCAGGGCTCGCGGGCCGCCCGGGTCGCCGAGATCGAGCGGCAGCTGCTGGAGATGTACGCCGACCCGGCCCTGGACACCAAGCCCGAACTGCTCGGCGAGCGCGGCGGCGCCTTCTACTCCGAGGCCGCCGTCCAGCTGATCGCCGCCCTGCTCGGGACCGGCGGCGGGACCTCCGTCCAGGTGGTCAACACCCGCAACGACGGCGTCCTGCCGTTCCTGCCGGACGACGCCGTCATCGAGGTGCCCGCCGAGGTCGACTCGGCCGGCGTGCGCCCGCTGCCCCAGCGCCCGCTGGAACCGCTGTACGCCGGCCTCGTCGCCGCCGTCACCGCGTACGAGCACCTCGCCCTCGACGCCGCCCTGCACGGCGGGCGCGACCGGGTCTTCGACGCCCTGCTCGCCCACCCGCTGGTCGGCCAGATCGAACTCGCCGACCGGCTCACGGACCGGCTGCTCGCCCACAACCGCGAGCACCTCGTCTGGGCCTGACCCGGCCCGTGGTGGCCCGCCCGCGACCCCCTCGGGGCGCGGGCCGGCCACCGCGAGGAGACCGTCCACCCCCGGCCGACGACCACCCGGCCGGGCACCCCCGGCCGACGACTTCCCGGCCGGGCCACGTACGAGCCGCGGGGACCCGATGACCCACCAGCCCGAACCCCTCCTGCCCGGCGTACTCGCCATCGACGCGGGGAACTCCAAGACCGACGTCGCCCTGATCGGCGTCGACGGAACCGTCCTCGGCACCGCCCGCGGCGGCGGCTTCGCACCCCAGAAGATCGGCGGCGCCGCAGCCGTCGCCGGCCTCGCCCCGCTCGTCCGGCAGGCCGCCGCCCAGGCCGGGCACCCGGCCTGGAGCGGCGTGCTCACCAGCCACGTCAGCGCCTGCCTCGCCAACGCCGACCTGCCGGTCGAGGAGCGGGCCCTGCACGACGCCCTCGAATCCCACCCCTGGGGCGTCAGCAACACCGTCGCCAACGACACCTTCGGCCTGCTGCGGGCCGGCACCGACGGCCCGCGCGGCGTCGCGGTCGTCTGCGGCGCCGGGATCAACTGCGTCGGCCTGGTGCCGGACGGGCGCACCGCCCGCTTCCCCGCCCTCGGCGAACTCACCGGCGACTGGGGCGGCGGCTCCGGCCTCGCCATCACCAGCATGTGGCACGCCGTACGGGCGGAGGACGGCCGCGGCGGGCCCACCGCGCTCGCCCCCGCCATCGCCCGGCACTTCGGCCTGGCCAGTGCGGGCGCCGTCGCCGAGGCCGTCCACCTCGGGCACCTGCCGGTCGAGCGGCTGCACGAGATCGCCCGGGTGCTGTTCGCGGTCGCGGAGGGCGGGGACGCCGTCGCGCTGGAGCTGGTCGACCGCCAGGCCGACGAGATCGTCCGGCTCGCCGTGGTCGCGCTGAGGCGCCTGGGCCTGCTGGACTCCCCGACGCCGGTCGTGCTCGGCGGCGGCGTGCTCGCCTCCGAACAGCCGCTGCTGCTGGACAACCTGAAGGACCGTCTCGCGCGGGCCGCGCCGCTGGCCGAGCCCCGGGTCGTCGTCGCGCCGCCGATCCTGGGCGCGGCCCTGCTCGGACTCGACCACCTGCGGGCGGGTGCGGAGGCGCAGACGCGGCTGCGCAAGGCGTACGAGCGGCCGCGGACGGTGGCGGCCTGACGCCGCCTCGAAGACTTCCTCCCCCGCCGGACCCGCACGTCCGGCGGGGGAGGGAACCTACTCTCGGTAGTTGTCGTATGACCTATGTACCGACAACCGACGCCGCCCGGGGAGACTTGTGCCATGGCCGTGCCCCGCAACCTCCTCGCCGTAGCCCTGCTCGCCTGCGGCACCGCAGCCGTCGCCACCGGCTGCACCCCCGCCGAGTCCCGCCCCACGGTGACCGCCGCCTCCGCCGCCGCCGTCGCCGACGAGGCCGCGGACGACTTCCTCGACGAGGACTACCTCCTCGACGACGAGGAGTACGGGGTGGAGGGGGAGGACGGGGAGGAGGCCTACGCACCCGCCGAGGACCCGTCGGCCACCGCCACCGCCCCCTCCTCCGACTCCGCCTCCGCCTCCGACTCCGCCGCCGCCTCCGCCTCCGCCACCTGCACGGCACCCGCCGAACGTCCCGGCCACGAGGTCCTCGTCGTCGTTGCCGCGAGCACCGCCGAACTCACCGCCCGCCCCGCCCGCCACGGTTGCGGCCCCGCCCGCTACACGGCCACCGGCAGCGCCGTCCACTACGGCTTCTCGGCGGACGGCGTCACGGCCACCCTGGTCGACCGGTCGCACGGCGACCCGGCCCGGCCCGTGCCGCTGGAGGACCTGGTCGTCCACCTCAACGACTGCCTGGCGGAACGGGATCCGGCGGATCCCTACGGGTGCCACGGCAACGCGTACGACGTGGCGCTGGACCCGCACGGACGGATCACCTCGATCGGCGAGGTCGCGGGTTCCTAGCGGCAGCGGGTCCGCGGTCCACCCGGGCGGTCCCGGTGGCCCGGGTGGACCGGGCGGACCGGGTGGCCGTCCGGGCCCGCCCCGGTGCTCCGCGAACGCGCGGTCCCTACGGGCTGACGAGTCCGAACTCGTAGGCCTGGATGACCAGGTGGACGCGGTCGCGGGCGGCGAGCTTGGTGAAGAGCCGGGCGACGTGGGCCTTGGCGGTGGCCACGCTGATGGTGAGCTCCTCGGCGATCTCGGCGTTGGACAGGCCGCGGCCGACCAGGGTGAGCACCTCGCGCTCGCGCTCGGTGACGGCGCCGACGACGGCCCGCCGGGGCCGGTCCGCGGCGGCGGCGTCCGGACGGGCGGCGAACTCGCCGATCAGGCGGCGGGTGATGCCGGGGGCGATCAGCGCGTCCCCGGCGGCGACGACCCGGACGCCGTCCAGGATGGTCTCCAGGGCGAGGTCCTTGACCAGGAAGCCGCTCGCGCCGGCCCGCAGCGCGCCGTACACGTAGTCGTCGTCGTCGAAGGTGGTGAGGACGAGGACGTGGGTGGGCAGGTCCGGGTCGGCGGTGATCCGGCGGGTGGCCTCGATGCCGTCCACGCCGGGCATCCGGATGTCCATCACGGCGACGTCGGGGCGCAGCCGGGCGACCAGTTCGACGGCCTCGGCGCCGTCGCCGGCCTCGCCGACCACCTCCAGGTCCGGGGCGTCGGCGATGAGCACGCGCAGGCCGGTGCGGATGAGCGGCTGGTCGTCCACCAGAACGACACGGATCACGGTCCCACCTCCACGGGGATCGGCAGTCGGGCGGCGACCCGGAAGCCGCCTTCGGGGCGCGGGCCGGCGCTGAACTCGCCCCGCAGCAGGGCGACCCGCTCGCGCATGCCGGCGATGCCGTAGCCGGTCCCGGGGCCGGCCGCCGCCGGTCCGGCGCCCAGGTCGACGACGGCGACGGCGAGTTCCTCCGGCCGGTAGTCGACGGTGACGTGGCAGTCCCGGGTGCCGGAGTGCTTGACCACGTTGGTCACCGCCTCCTGGACGATCCGGAAGGCCGCGAGGTCGACGTCGGCGGGCAGTGCGCGCGGCTCGCCGTCGCGGGTCAGCGCGACCCGGACGCCGGCACCCGCGCTCCGCTCCACCAGCCGGTCCAACTCGGCCAGCCCCGGAGCGACTTCGAGCGGGGCGGACTCCTGCTCGCCGGCCCGCAGGGCGCCGAGCATCCGGCGCAGGCCGGCCAGGGTCTCCCGGCTGGTCGCCTCGATGGCGTTCAGCGCGTTGCGGGTCTCGGCGGGCTGGGTGTCCATGACCCGGCTGCCCATGCCGGCCTGGATCGCGATGATGCCGATGTTGTGCGCGACCATGTCGTGCAACTCGCGGGCGATCCGCAGCCGTTCGGCGGTCACGGCCTGCTCGGTGGCGCGGCCGCGCAGGGCCTCGGTGTGGGCGCGCCCCTGGTGCACGGTGTTGCCGACCAGCCAGGCGATCAGGACCGTCCCGGCCAGGGCCCCGAAGGCCATCGGGTTGACGGGGTACCCGTTCCAGGCGCCCCAGGACAGCATCCCGGCGGCCACCGCGACCGGCATCGCCGCCGCGCACAGCGACACCGCACGGGACCGGGTGGCCGCGGTGTGGCCGACGACCACGTCGGCGATCAGGAACTGCGCCACCGTCGTCTCCGGGACCCTCGTCATCCCCAGGGTGAAGAGGAACCCGGCCAGCGCCACGGCGATCGCGGCCAGCGGCAGCCGGACCAGCAGCGCCGTGACCAGGGTGGTGACCACCGCGGTGACCAGCAACGGCATGGACTCGATGTTGCCGTCGTACTCGAAGAGGAGGCGCAGCTCGTCCTCGCGGGTGAACACCCGGAAGACGATCACGAGCGTCCAGAGCGCCCCCACCCACACCCCGGCGGGCAGGCGCTTGAGCAGCGGCCGACGACCTTCGATGATCATGACGCGATGGTAGCGGCGGCCCGCACGGGGACACATCGGCCCGCGGGCGTAATCCCCGGGGCCAGTGCCACGGCCCGCGGTTGTGGCCCGGCGCCCGATGCCGAGGCGGGGCGCCGACCGGCAGCGTTGTCCCCGTGATCGAGATCGAGCGACTGACCAAGCGGTACGGCGCCACCACGGCCGTCGACCAGGTGACCTTCACCGTCCGGCCGGGCACCGTCACCGGCTTCCTCGGCCCCAACGGGGCCGGCAAGTCCACCACCCTGCGGATGATCCTGGGCCTCAACACCCCCACCGCGGGCACCGTCACCGTGGACGGCGTGCCCTTCGCCGGCCGCCCGCGCGGCCTGCGCCACGTCGGCGCCCTGCTGGACGCGGGCGACGTGCACGGCGGGCGCAGCGCCCGGGCCCATCTGTCGGCGCTGGCCCGCAGCAACCGGATCCCGCTCGGGCGGGTGGACGAGGTGCTGACGGAGGTCGGGCTCGGCAAGGCCGCCGGTCGGCAGATCGGCGGCTACTCGCTGGGCATGAAGCAGCGGCTCGGCATCGCCGGCGCCCTGCTCGGCGACCCGCCCGTGCTGCTGTTCGACGAGCCGCTCAACGGCCTGGACCCGGAGGGTGTCCTGTGGGTGCGCGGACTGTTCCGCCGCCTCGCCGCCGAAGGGCGTACGGTCTTCGTCTCCAGCCACATGATGGCCGAGATGGAACACACCGCCGACCGCCTGGTGGTCATCGGCCGCGGCCGACTGATCGCCGACGAGAGCCTCGCCGAGTTCTCGGCCCGCAACGCGGCCACCTCGGTGACCGTACGGGCCACCGAACTGCCCCTGCTGGCGCAGGCGTTGCGGGCGCAGGGCGCCGACGTGACCGAGGTGGAACCGCAGCTCGGGATCGTCACCGGCCTGTCCGCCGAGCGGATCGGCGAACTGGCCCGCCGGCACGACGTGGTGCTGACCGAGCTCGCCACCCGGACGTCCTCCCTGGAGTCCGCGTTCATGGCCCTGACCGCCGACAGCGTCGAGTACCCGGCTGGAGAGACCCGATGAGCACCACCGCCACACCCCGCTTCGCCGAGCCGGCACCCCGGTTCACCGACCTGCTCGCCGCCGAGTGGATCAAGCTGCGCTCCCTGCGCTCGACGTACTGGGTGCTGGCCCTGGCCTCACTGGTGGCGATCGCGGTCAACCTCAACGCCGTCCACTCCGACCTGCCGTACCTCGACCACCCGCCCACGCCGATGCCCGGGCAGTCGCCGTACACCTACGACCCGCTGTTCCACGGGCTCAGCAGCATCTCCGGCGACCTGATGGCGATCGCGGCCAGCAGCCTCGGCGCGATCACCGTGTTCGGCGAGTACACCACCGGCCTGATCCGCACCACCTTCGCCGCGGTGCCGGACCGGCGCGGGGTGATCGCGGCCAAGGTGGTGCTGATCGGCGGGATCACCACGCTCGCCGGGGTGGTGGTGTCGGCCGGATCCTTCCTCGCCACCAACGCGATGCTCGCCTCCCGGCACGTCGGGCTCTCCCTCACCGACCAGGGCTGCCTGCGGGCCGTCCTCGGCTACGCGGCGATCGTGCCGGCCTGTGCGCTGATCGGCATGGCGCTGGGCGCGCTGCTGCGGCACGCCACCGCGTCGATCGTCTCGCTGGTGATGCTGATGTTCATCCTGCCGATGATGTTCGGCGGCGACCGCTACCGGTGGCTGAAGGAGATCGGCACCCACCTGCCGCTGGCCACCGTGCAGCGGCTCACGATCAGGCCCGGCTCCTCGACGACGATGGGGAAGTACGCGCCGAGCGTGCTGGACTCCTGGATCACCATGGGGGTGTGGGCGGTCGCCGCGGTGGCGGTCACGGTGGTCGTGGTGCGGCGCCGGGACGTGTGAGGGACCGGTCCGGCGTCGGGCGAGCGGGCCGCCGACCGGCCGGCCGATGCCGAGGCGCCGCACGGTCGCGGCGGGCGGCGGGTAGGCCTGGTAGGTCTGGTAGGTCTGGTAGGGCACGATCGTCCGGCCGTCGTGGTCGGCTCGGTCGGCGCTGCCGTCGCGGATCTCGCGCAGTGCGGTCATCGGTGCACCCCCCAACCCGGCACGCCCGCCCGGCCCGGCACGCTGCCGGGCCGGGCGGGGGCGGCGCGACGCTATGGCGCGGGCGCTCCGGCGCGGGTGCTCAGACCGCGGCCGCGCCCGCCTTGGTGCGGAAGGCGGTGAGGGTGGCCGCCGGGACACCGCAGGTGGGGAGGAAGGAGGCGGCGCCGCCGTGGTGGGAACGGACGCGGTCGAGGAAGACCGCCATCGCCTCGGCCGGGGCCTCCAGCAGGGGCGCGGGGATGGTGAGGTTGCGGCCCCGGGAGTCGGTGACCCGCGAGGTGGTGCGGTCGTTGAGGGCGGTGCGGTGGCGTTCGGCGAGGCCCGCGAAGATCTGCGGGAGGGCGTCCGTGGTGCGGGCGTAGTCGGCGACGATGCGGTCGGCGGAGGCGCCGAGCAGGTCGAGGAGGAGGGCGGTCAGCAGACCGGTGCGGTCCTTGCCGGCCGCGCAGTGCAGCAGGACGGCGCCGGGGCGGACGGTGGCCTCGACGGCGGCGGCGACCGCCTCGGGTGCGGACTCGGCCAGCAGCACGTAGAAGTCGCCGAGGTCGGCGGCCGTGGCCATGGTGCTCATCCGCGCGGTGAGGGCGTCGGTGGCCGGGTTCACCGGGGCCGCGACGACGGCTATCCCGGCGGCCTCGGCGGCGGCCCAGTCGGCGGGGTCGGTCTCGCGCGGGTCGCGCAGGTCGACGACGGTCCGGATGTCGCAGGCGCGCAGCTGGGCGACGACGGCCTCGTCGGCAGCCGGGAACGGCTGGGCGGAGCGGTACAGCACGCCGGGGCGGACCCACCGGCCCTCGGGGTCACCGAGGGCGGCGGCGTCGCGGAAGTTGACCAGGGACATGCGGGAGGCCTTTCGGTGGAGCCGCGCTCGGGAGGGGCGGATGTCCGGGTGGACATCTAGACGTCTAGATGTCTAACCCCTCCGGGGGTCGCCGGGCAAGCGGCGACCGACGGCGCTCCCTCCATCCCACCCCCGCCCGCGCACCGGGGCGACCCGAACGGGACGGGTGACAGGAGCCGGGACGCGGCGGGCACCGGCCGGTGGGCTTCGTAGGATCGAGCGTGTGGCGACCAACCCCCCGAACACCCCGGACACCCCGAGCACCCCGCTGTACCGCCGCCTGGCCCGCCGGCTCCAGGAGCGCGTCGACGCGGGGACGTACCCGGCGGGCACCCGGCTGCCGAGCGAGCCGGAGCTGAGCGCGGAGTTCGGCGTCAACCGGCTGACCGTGCGGCAGGCGGTGGCGGAGCTGGAACGGGCGGCCGTGGTGGAGATCCGCCGGGGTGTCGGCACCTTCGTCCGCCCGCCCGCCGTCCGCGTGTCGATCGCGGTGGACCCGCGCAGCCAGCGCTTCGACCTCGGCAGCGTGCACGCGGCCCTGCCCGACCGCGGCCGGGACGGCGACCCGGGCGTTGAGGGCGACCCGGGCGACGGCGAGTTCGTCGTGGCCGCGCCCGAGGTGACCGGCTCGGCGGAGGACGCGGAGGCGGCCCGCCGGCTCGGCCGCGAGCCCCGGGAGCTGTTCCGGGTGGACTCGGTGATCCGGCTGGGCGGGCGGCCCCGGGCGGCCTGCAGCTACTGGGTGCCGTTCGGCCCGCTGCCCGCCGACCTGGTCCGGCCGGGCCGTCCCGGGAACCTGGTGCTGGACCTGGCACGGGCCGCCGGGGTGGAGCTGGAGTACGACTGGCGGGCCTTCGGCGCGGTCGGCGCGGACCTCGCGGACGCCGAACTGCTGGGCATCCCGCCGGGCACCGCGCTGCTGGTCCGCGAGGGCGTCAGCTGCACCCCGGACGGCACGCCGACCCTGTACGTGCGGCGGCGGATCGACGGCAGCAGCGCCCGGTTCGTGCTGCACTTCCGGGACCGGTAGCGGCGGGTGGCACCCGGGCCCGGTACACCTGCGGTCGGCGCCCGGTCCCACACTCCGTCCCGCGCCCGGTCCCGCACGGGTTCCAGGGTCGGCCGCACCCGGCCCCCGGCGGACCGTTCCTGCTAGTGTTCAGCGCCGAAATACCAGGTCGTACGGGGGATGGCAGGACACGGTGACCGAGGGCATCGAGCACGACATACCCACCGAGCTGGCCGAGGCCTACCTCGTCCTGCTCGCCGACGCCTCCCGCACCGGACGGCTGCTGCGGCGCGACGAGCTGGAGGGTCTGCGCAAGCTCGGCGAGCACTGCGCCGAGGCCGGGTACGGGATGCGCGAGGTGGTGGCACACTGCCTGGCGGCGGCCCGCCGGGCCTGGCAGACACTGCCCGGGACGGCCGCCGCGAGCAGCGTCAACGAGCTGCGCCGGATGGGCGACGCCGTCCTCGCCGCCACGGACGCCGCGCTGGCGGCGCTCGGCGAGGGGCACGAGCGCGCACAGCGCCTGGCGATCCGTCAGGAGGAGGCGGCCCGGCGGGAGTTCATCGACGACCTGCTGTTCGGCCGCAGTGACCTCGGCCTGCTCGCCGAACGGGCGGAGCGGTTCGGGCTGCGGCTGGCGAGCGCGTACACGGTGGCGGTCGCGGTGGGCGACGAGCCGTTCGCGGACGTGCATCCGCTGGTGCACCGGGTGGAGCGGGAGCTGGCCGGGCGGTTCGGCGAACGGGACGTCCTGCTGGCCGGCAAGGACGGTCGCCTGGTCTGCATCGCCCCGGACTCCGAGCGGGCCGTGCTGGAGGCCTTCGCCGACCTGTCCCTGCATCCCGGCCCCGGCTACCGCCCGGTGCTGCGGGTGGCCACCGGCCGTCGGCACTCGGGGCCGAGCGGGGTGCTGCGCAGCTACGAGGAGGCGCTGGACGCGCTGGACTACGCGCACCGCCTCGGCCTGCCGACCGAACTGCTGAAGGCCGAGGACCTGCTGGTCTTCCCGGTGCTGATGCGCGACCGGGCGGCGATGGCGGACCTGGTGCGCAGCGTGCTCGGCCCGCTGACCGAGGCGCGCGGCGGCGCCCGTCCGCTGCTGGACACCATCGCCGTGCAGGCGGAGGCCGCGTACGTGAACGCGGAGGCGGCGCGCCGGCTGGGGCTGAGCGTGCGCACGCTGGGCTACCGGCTGGAGCGGATCAAGGCGCTCACGGGGTACGACCCGGCGGACGCGCTGCAGCGCTTCACGCTGGAGACGGCGGCGATGGGCGCGCGGCTGCTGAACTGGCCGGAACAGCCCCTCTAGACCCGTCCCCGCCAAACCCGCGCGGGCCCGCTGCGACAGCCCGGCGGTCGCCCTGTTGCCCGGCTGTTGCAGTGTCACGCGGGTCGCGCGTACCAGGGTGTCAAAGGGCCGTAAAGATTGCCGGATCCTGGCAATGTGCGGCGGGCTCCCCCACTGTCATGATCTCCCCGGCGCCGAAGTGCGGTGCCGTGGGGGAGGCGGGGGAGCGTGGCCGGGACGGGGGGATTCTTCGCGGCCGCGCTGGCCTTTCCGACGGCGCTGTTCAGCTTCGCGCTGGTGGTGGTCGTCGGGTACTGGCTGCTGATGCTGCTCGGCGGACTGGGGTTCGACGCCCTGCACGGGGGACACGGCGTCGGGCACCACCCGGGTGCCGGGCACGTCGGCCATGCCGGCCACGTCGGGCACGTGGGTCACGTCGGGCACGGTGCCGGGGGGCACAGTGCCGGGGGGCACGTGGCGCACGGGACGTCCGGCGGGCACGGCACCGGCGGGCACGGCACCGACGGGGGGAACGGCGGCAAGGGCGCCCAGGCGGGCTCCGGCCACCACGGGGGCGTGCTGGACGCGCTGGGGCTGGGCGGGGTGCCCGTGACGGTGGCGGTGTCGCTGCTGGTCGCGCTCGCCTGGTTCGTCAGCCTGGCCGGCACCGTGCTCACCTCGGGGGCGCCCGCGCGCGGCGGCGTGTTCGCCGTCGCGCTGGTCGCTGCCTGGGCGGGCACCCGGGTGCTCGTCAAGCCGCTGAGGCGGCTCTTCCCGCAGGACCGGCCGACCACGCGGGGGGACTTCGTCGGCCGGGTCTGCGTGATCCGGACCGGCCGGGTGACGGCCGACTTCGGACAGGCCGAGGTCGCCGCCGAGGACGGGTCCAGCGCGACCGTCCAGGTCCGCACGGCCACCCCGGAACCCGGGCTGACGGCCGGGCGGACCGCCCTGATCTTCGACTACGACGCCGAGGGCGAGCACTTCCTGGTGGCGCCCTTCGACCCGTCGCCGCCGGGCCTCGACTGAGGCTCCGCACCGCACCACGCCACACCGTCCAGGATCCGACGATCCGTCACTTCACTCTGCTCGCTTTCCACTTCGCACCATCTCGTCATCTCGTCAAAGGACTCCGTGATGGACACCATCGCCGTGGGTTTCGGCGTACTCGTCGCCGTCGTGCTGCTCATCGTGCTCGCCATGCTGCTCTTCGTGGGCCGCCTGTTCCAGAAGGTCGAGCAGGGCAAGGCACTCATCGTCTCCCGGACGAAGAAGGTGGACGTCACCTTCACCGGCACGATCGTCCTGCCGATCCTGCACAAGGGCGAGCTGATGGACATCACCGCCAAGACGGTGGAGATCCACCGGGCCGGCCGGGACGGCCTGATCTGCCGCGACAACATCCGCGCGGACATCCGGATCTCCTTCTTCGTCCGGGTGAACAAGACCGTCGAGGACGTCGTCAAGGTCGCGCAGTCGATCGGCACCGGCCGGGCCAGCGACCCGCAGGCGATCCAGGACTTCTTCGCCGCCAAGTTCGCCGAGGCGCTCAAGACCGTCGGCAAGCAGCTCGACTTCACCGACCTGTACACCCACCGGCACGAGTTCCGGGACCAGATCATCGCGGTCATCGGCACCGACCTCAACGGCTTCACGCTGGAGGACGCGGCCATCGACCACCTGGAACAGACCCCGATGAGCCAGCTGGACGGCGACAACATCCTGGACGCCCAGGGCATCCGCAAGATCACCGAGCTGACCGCGATCGAGCACGTGCGCACCAACGAGTACCAGCGCACCGAGGAGAAGGAGATCACCCGGCAGAACGTCGACGCCCGGGAGACCGTCCTGGAGCTCGAACGCCGCCAGGCCGACGCCGAGATCCGCCAGCGCCGCGAGATCGAGACCCTGCGCGCCACGGAGGACGCGGTGATCGCCCGGGTGCAGGAGGAGGAGCGGCTCAACGCGCAGACCGCCTTCCTGCGCACCGAGGAGCTGCTCGGGGTCCAGCGGGAGAACCAGGCCCGCGAGGTCGCGGTGGCGCAGAAGAACCGCGAGCGGGTGATCGCGGTGGAGAACGAGCGGATCGAGAAGGACCGCCTGCTGGAGGTCGTCGGCCGCGAGCGGGAGACCGAACTCGCCACGATCGCCAAGGTGAAGGAGGTCGAGTCCGCCAAGCGGGAGGTCGCCGACGTGGTCCGCGAGCGGGTCGCGGTGGACCGCACCGTCGCCGAGCAGGAGGAGGCCGTCAAGACGCTGCGCGCCACCGAGGAGGCCGAGCGCGTCCGCAAGTCCGTCGTCATCCAGGCCGAGGCGGAGGCGCAGGAGAAGCTCGTCAAGGACATCAAGGCCGCCGAAGCCGCCGAACAGGCCGCCACGCACAAGGCCCGCGAGGCGCTGGTGCTGGCCGAGGCCCGGCAGCGAGCCGCCGAGCTGGACGCGGCCGCCAAGATCCGGATGGCCGAGGGCGTCCGGGCCGAGGCCGCCGCCGAGGGCTTGGCCCGCGTCCAGGTGCGGGAGCAGGAGGCCGCGGCGGTGGAGAAGGTCGGCCTCGCCGAGGCCGTCGTCCAGGCCGAGAAGGCCAAGGCCGCCGCGCTGGAGGTCGGTGCCAAGCTGAAGGCCGAGGCCGAGGGCCTGACCGAGAAGGCCGCGGCGATGGCCAAGCTGGACGAGGCCTCGCGCGGGCACGAGGAGTACCGGCTGCGGCTGGCCGCCGAGAAGGACGTCCGGCTGGCCGGGCTGGACACCCAGCGGCAGATCGCCGAGGCGCAGGCCGCGCTGGTCGCGGCCGGCCTGGAGAAGGCCAAGATCGACATCGTCGGCGGGGACTCGGTGTTCTTCGACCGGCTGGTGCAGTCGGTCACGGCCGGCAAGAGCGTGGACGCCTTCGTCGGCCACTCGCAGACCGCGCAGGCCCTGGCCGGCCCCTGGCTGGACGGACGGGCCAGCTTCACCGAGGACCTCACCCGGGTGCTGTCGTCGGTCTCCACCGCGGACGTGCAGAACCTGACGGTGTCCGCGCTGCTGATGAAGCTGATCGGCTCGGGCGCCGGCGAGCAGTCCGGGCAGCTGCGCCAACTGCTGGACTCGGCGCGGAAGCTGGGCGTCGCCGAGACCCCGATCGGGTCGCTGGCCGGTGGCCTCGCCCCGGTGAACGGCTCCAAGTAGCGTACGGACCCGGGCGACGCCGCTCCCAGCGGCACCACTGCGGACGGCGTCGCCCCGGGCAGCCCGGCTCGGGGCGACGCCGCTCCGGACGGAGCCGCCCCGGGCAACACCACTCCGAGCAACGATCCGCCGAGTACCTGAGGAACTGACCGTGGACGCCCTCGACGCCCGGCTCGACGCCGGCACCTACGAGGTCCTGCGCGACCGGCTCGCCCGGTCCGCCGCCGAACTCGCCGACCGCGCGACGGCGTTGAACGCCCGCCGGGTCGAGGAGTTCGGCGGCGGGGAGCTGCGGCTGACCGGCACCGGGCGGCTCACCACCGCCCGGGCCTGCCTCCCGCAGGACCTCACCGCCGCCGGCGGGCTGCTGCTGCTCGGCACCCGCCCGACCGAAGTCGAGGACGGCGCCGGCGACTTCGCCGACGTCCTCGGCCTCCACGGCCCCGACCTCTCCCCCGCCCCCGCCGAGGGCACCCTGCTGGACGACCCGCGGCTGCGCCAGGACCTCGCCGACCTGCGCCGCTACTTCCGCGACGCCCGGCTGGAGCGGCTGCGCCCGGTGGAGGGGCGGCTGCTCGCCGTCTTCCGCACCGGCCCGGCCCCCACCGACGTCCGGGTGCTGCGCTGGCGCCTCGACGACGGCGCCGACGACGCCCGGCCCGCCTACCTGGACGGGCGCGGCGAGCGCGACCACACTCCCGCCGACGGGCAGCAGCTCCCCTGGACGGCGCTGACCCGCGACGACCAGCTGCCGGCCGGCCCCGGCCGCCCGCCCCGCGCCGACCTGGCCGGCGAACTCCACCTCGGCGTCGACGGCGGCCGGTTGACCCTCACCGCCCCGGACGGCCGGGAACTGCACCGCGAACCACTGGCCGAAGCCCTGCAGACCCTCGCCGACGCGCAGGTCGCCCACGCCCGGCTCGGCACCCTGCTGCTGGTGCGCGTGCGCCCGTACCAGGAGGAGACCGTCCGGCACCTGGTGGTGCACCTGCCGACCGGCACGGTCACCCGGATCGACGCGCTCGGCCAGGCCTGCCTGCGGCTGCCCGCCGACCAGGGCGTGGCCTTCCCCGGCGGCTGCCACCTGGTCGACGGCACCGTGCGCACCTTCGACCAGCCGGTGGACGGCCTGGCGTACGAGCGCACCGTCGTCTCGCCCAACGGCGAGGACGTGCTGTACGAGTTCCGCTCCCCCACCGACGGCCGCGCCCTGCTGCAGCCGTACAACAGCGTCCGCCAGGAGGCCGCCGCACCACTGCCCTGCCAGGGCTACGCGCTGCTCGCCGACGGCACCCTCGTCGCCCTGCGCCCGGCCGAGGACGGACCCACCCGGCTGCACCCCGCACAGCTCTGGCAGACCCCGTTCACCAGCGAACGATTCGCCGCCCACCAGCCGCCCGGCACAGGGCCGTTGGCCCGGATCGGCAACGCCGACCTGGTCCGCGGCCTGGCCGACTGCCTGGCGCTCGCCCGGCTGGCCGCGGCCGGCACCGACAGCCCGGCCGGCCACCGGGCCGTCCTCGCCGCCTGCACCCGCACCACCGACCGGCACCACTGGCTCGGCCAGAGCGGCCTCGGCGACCTCGCCGCACCGCTCGCCGAGATCCGCGACACCGCCCGGCAGGTCATCGCCGAGTACGAGGCGACCGCCCAGCTCACCGCACACGCCGCCCGCCAGGCCGACGAGGCGGCCGAGCACGTCGAGGGCCTGCTGCGCACCGCCCGCGGCGAGACCTTCGCCGACGCCGCCGAGTGGGTCGACCGGCTCGCCGGACTGCGCCGCGCCCAGGGCCGGGTCGAGGCGCTGCGCGACCTGCCGCGCGCCGACCCGCAGCGGATCGACGCGCTCGCCGCACACCTCGCCGAGGGCCTGGCCGAGGCCGCCGCCCGGGCCGTCGTCCAGCTCGCCGAACCCTCGGCCTTCGAGCCGCACCGGCGGCGGGCCGCCGAACTGGCCGAGCACTGCGCCGCCATCGCGACCGCCACCGAGGCCGAGCCGCTGTCCGAACGGCTCACCGGGCAGAGCGAGGCCCTGCAGACCGTCTCGGAGCTGGTCGGCACCCTCGACCTGGCCGACGCCACCACCCGCACCGCGATCCTGGACCGGCTCGCCGACGTCCTCGGGCTGCTCAACCGGGCCCGGGCCGCGCTCACCGTGCGCCGCCGGGAGCTGCGCACCCGCGAGGCCGCCGCCGAGTTCGCCGCCGAGACCGCCCTGCTCGCCCAGGCCACCACCGCCGCGCTCGCCGCCGCCGACACCCCCGAGGCCTGCGACGACCAGCTCGGCCGGCTCCTGCTGCGGATCGAGCAGTTGGAGACCCGCTTCGCCGACGCCGACCCGGCCCTCGGCGAACAGCTCGCCGACCGGCGCACCGGGATCCACGACGCGCTCACCGGCCGGCGCCAGCACCTGCTGGAGGAACGGGCCCGCCGCGCCGACCGGCTGGCCGCCTCCGCCGCGCGCATCCTCGACACCCTGCACCGGCGCCTGGCCGCCCTGGACACCGCCGCCGAGATCGACGCCGCGCTCGCCGCCGACCCGACCGCCGTCAAACTCCGCGACCTGGCCGGCCAGTTGACCGCGCTCGGCGACCGGGTCCGGGCCGAGGAGCTGACCGGACGGCTGCGCGCCGCCCGGGGCCGCGCCCAGCGCGCCCTGCGCGACCGCGCCGAACTCGCCGGGGACGGCCCCGGCACCCTGCGGCTCGGCCGGCACCTGTTCGCCGTGACCACCCAGCGGCCCGAACTCGCCCTCGTGCCCTGGCGCGGCCGGCCCGCCTTCACCCTCACCGGCACCGACTACCGCTCCCCGGTCACCGACCCGGCCTTCGCCGCCACCGCGCGCTACTGGGACCGGCCGCTCCCCTCCGAGACCCCGCAGCTCTACCGCGCCGAGTACCTCGCCGCGAGCCTGCTGCTGGCCGCCGAAGCGGGCACGTTCACCGCCGGACCGGGCTCGCTCACCGCCGGACCGGGCTCGCTCACCGCCGACGCGGACCTGCTGGAGTACGTCCGGCGGGCCGCCGAACAGCGGCCCGACGAGGGCTACCAGCGCGGAGTGCACGACCACGACGCGGCCCTGCTGCTCCGCGCCCTGCTCGAACTCGGCGCCGAGGCAGGACTGTTGCGCCACCCGGCGGGCGCCAGGGCAGCCGCACAGCTGTACTGGGCGTACGGCGCCGACGAGCGGCAGCGACGGCTCTGGCACACCCGGGCCCGCTCGCTCGGCCTCGCCCGGCAGGCCTTCGGCGGCGTCCCCGCGCTGGACGCGCTGGCCGCCGAACTCTCCGCCGCCGTCGCGGGTTTCGTCCCGGGCGCGGAGGCCGACGGCCCGGCCGGCCCGTACCTGGTCGCCGAACTCGCCGCCGAGAAACCCGCGTTCGCCTACTCGGCGGGCGCCGCCACGCTGCTCGACAAGTTCCGCGCCGCCCCCGAGTCGGCCGGCCTCACCGAGGCACTGGCCGCCCTGCCCGACGAGCCCGGGCTGCTGTCCGTACGGCGCCAGCTCGCCGCCGCCTGGCTGGAGGCGGGCGCCGGCGACGCCGACCCGGCCGACCTCGCCGAGGCCACCGCCGTCCTGCTCTGCCCGGCACTGCCGCGCCGTCCCGCCGAGGGCGCGGTGAGCACCCGGCTGACCGGGCTGGTCGGCGACCACCCGCGTCTGACGGGCGGCGCGCTCGACCTCCGCCTGGACGAACTGCTCTCCCGAGTACGGGAGTTCGAGGAGGTCGAGGTGCCCGGCCACCGGGCCTACCGGAAGCTGCGCGGAGAACTGCTGGCCGCCGAGCACGCCCGGCTGCGGCTCGACCAGTACCGGCCGGCCCCGCTCAACGGCTTCGTCCGCAACCGGCTGATCGACCAGGTGTACCTGCCGCTGATCGGCGACAACCTCGCCAAGCAGCTCGGCACGGCCGACGCCGGCGGGCCGGTCGACCGCAGCGGCCTGCTGCTCCTGGTCTCCCCGCCCGGCTACGGCAAGACCACCCTGGTCGAGTACCTCGCCGAGCGACTCGGCCTGCTGCTGGTCTCCGTCAGCGGCCCGGCGCTCGGCCACCGGGTCACCTCGCTGGACCCGGCCGAGGCCCCCGACGCCACCTCCCGCCGCGAGGTCGAGAAGCTCAACTTCGCCCTGCACGCGGGCGACAACGTGCTGCTCTACCTGGACGACGTCCAGCACACCTCGCCCGAGTTCCTGCAGCGTTTCATCCCGCTGTGCGACGCGCAGCGCCGGATCGACGGCGTCCACGACGGCGAGGCCCGCGAGTGGGACCTGCGCGGCAAGCGCTTCGCCGTCGTGATGGCCGCCAACCCGTACACCGAGTCCGGCCGGCTCTTCCGGCTGCCCGACATGCTCGCCAACCGCGCCGACGTGTGGAACCTCGGCGACGCCGTCGCCGGACGCGACGACCTCTTCGCACTCAGCTTCGTCGAGAACGCCCTGCCCGCCAACCCCCACCTGGCCCCGCTCGCCACCGCCGAACGCGCCGACCTGGAGGTCCTGCTCGCCCGCGCGGCCGGCGCCCCGGGCGGCACCGGCACGACCCTGGCCGGCGCCTGGCCCGCCGCCGAGGTCGAGCGGATGACCGCTGTCCTGTCCGGGCTGCTCCACCTGCGCACCACCGTCCTGGCCGTCAACCGCGCCTACCTGGACTCCGCCGCCCAGGACGACCGCACCCGCACCGAGCCGCCGTTCCTGCTCCAGGGCTCCTACCGCAACATGGCCAAGCTCACCCAGCGCCTCGACCCCGCCCTCACCCGGCCCGAGCTGGACGCCCTCCTCGCCGACCACTACCGCGCCGAGGCCCAGCCGCTGGGCGCCGACGCCGAGGCGCAGCTGCTGAAGCTGGCGCAGCTGCGGGGAGCCCTGACGGAGGAGCAGGCGGAGCGCTGGGAGGAGCTGAAGCGCGTCTGGCGGGAGCGGGGCCGGGAGCGCTGACCACCGGCGGCCCGGCGGGGCGGCGGGGCGGCGGGGCGGCGGGGCGGCGGGGCGGCGGGGCGGCGGGGCGGCGGGGCGGCGGTCAGCTGATCGGCCGGTCACACGACCAGACGACCACACAACACGTCCCGCCGGGGCAACCCCCGTGGCGCCGCCCGGAGCGGGACCGCACCCGCCGCTAGCGTGTCCGCATGGGCGCTCAGCAACTCGATCTGGCCGGGCTGCGCCGGGTGTACGGGCGGTCCGGGAGCCGGTGGTTCTACACCCGCGTCGCACGCAACGCCCGGCACTGGGGATGGACGGAACCCGGGCAGTCCAAGTGGCGGCTGTGGCGGGCGCAGCGGCAGCTGCAGGACGTGCTGGGGCGCAAGCTGGCGCTGCCGGTGGGAGCCCGGGTGCTGGACGCCGGGTGCGGGGCCGGGGTGGTGGCGCGGGCGATGGCCGCACGCTTCGGCCTGGTGGTGACCGGGGTCGACGTCCTGGACTTCCACCTCGCCGAGGCCCGTCGGCTCAGCAACCGCGCCGCGCTGGACGACCGGACCGCCTTCTCCTGGGGCGACTACCACGAACTCCCCTTCCCCGACGACACGTTCGACGGCGCGTACTCGATGGAGACGCTCGTCCACTCCTACGACCCGCCGCGCGCCCTGGCCGAACTCCACCGCGTCCTGCGCCCGGGCGGCAGGCTGGTACTCCTCGGCCCGATGAGCACCGTCCCGCTGGAGGAACTGGAGCCGGACGCCGCGGCGTTGCTCGTCCCCTACCTGGACGCGATGACGATGACGGGCGCCAAGCTCTACCACGCCCGCAACCTGCCCCGACTGCTCGCCGAGGCCGGGTTCGAGGTCGAGGAGGCACTGGACGCGACGCCCTGGTACACGCCCACCTCGGAGGCGGTGTACGCGTACTTCCGGCTGCCGTGGGAGGTCCTGCGCCGCTGCGGCGACCCGGCGAAGTGGCTCAACCTCCGCTCCACGGTGGAGATGTACGGCGTCCGCGAGTACGTCGCCTGGTACGTCCACACCGCCGTCAAGCCGACGGCGTGACCTCCGCCGCGAACGGACCCGGCGCACCGCTGCCGTACCCGAACGGCTGGTTCTGCGTCGGCCGGGCCCGGGACCTGCCGCCCGGGCGGGTGCGGACGGCCCGGCTGATGGGCGAGGACGTCGTGCTGTACCGGACCCGCGGCGGCGCGGTGCGCGCGGTCGGGCCGCACTGCCCGCACCTGGGCGCGCACTTCGGGGCGGGCGGCACGGTCCGGGGCGAGGAACTGGTCTGCCCGTTCCACGGTTTCGCCTTCGGCCTGGACGGCTCGTGCACCGGGGCACCGGACGGCACCCGACTGCGGGCCTCGCTGACGGTGCGCCGGATCCGGGAACGGGACGGCGCGCTGTTCGTCTGGCGGGGCCCGGACGGCGAGCCGCCGGGGTGGGAGCTGCCGCCGGCCGTCGGGGTGCGTCCGCTCGCCTGGTGGAGCGGGGAGGTGCTCTCACACCCGCAGGAGGTGATGGAGAACAGCGTCGACTTCCGGCACGTGAAGGTGCTGCACGGCCTGGACACCCGGGAGACCGCCCCGCCGGACGTGGACGGGCCGCTGTTCACCGTCCACCAGCGCACCACGACCCGCTTCCCGGGGCTGGGGGCGGTCAGCCTGGAGCAGCCGGTGACGCTCGCCGGGCTCGGGATGATGCGACTGGTGGCCGAACTGCCGGAGCTGGGCGCGACGCTGCGGGTCTGGGTCCTGGCGACGCCGGTCGCGCCGTGGCGCACCAGGGTGCGGTTCGCGGTGGCCTGCAGCGTGCCGGTGCCGGTGCCGGGCGGCGGGTCGACGCGGGCGCTCGACCGGACGGCGTCCTGGCTGGCACTGCGGGCCTCGGTGCGGATCATCAAGCAGGACCGGCCGGTCCTCGCCCACAAGCGGTACCTGGCGCAGCCGCGGCTCGTGCCCGGGGAGCGCTCGATCGGGCTGTTCCGCCACTGGGCCCGGCAGTTCTACCCGGACGCGAACCCGGTGGAGTAGGTCACGGTGGAGTAGGTCCCGGTGGGGTGAGTCCCGGTGGGGTGGCTCACGGTGGGGTGAGTCCCGGTGGGGTAGGTCCCGGTGGGGTGAGTCCCGGCCGAGTGCGGCGCCGCAGGGCGCGTCACCTCGGGGTGACGCACGCCGCGGGGCGCGGCCAGGGTCTCCCACACCGGGTCGGGCAGTCCGGGGACGGCCCGACCCTCCGCCTGCCACCGCCGGGCCAGCGCGGCGTAGATGGGCGCCTCCGCCCCGGGAACCTCCGCCCCGGCGGCCTGCGCTTCGGGAGCCTCCATAGCGGGAGCCTCCGTATCGGGCGGTGCCCCGGGTGGCTCCACCCCGTGCAGGATCGTTTCTTCGGCCGGCCGCCACCGCGGTACCGGCATCACCCCAAATCCACTCACACCCACCCAACGCACCCCGCCCACGTCGGGACACGGCCGCGTCAACCCGGCGGCCCGCACATCAACCCCTGGCGGGGCCCCGCACCGGCGCCGCGCGGAGAGCCGGCACCGGGCCGACGTCCCGCGCGGCCCTTACGCGCGCCAGCCGTCGCCCGTGGACACCAGGCTTCGTACGCGCCAGCCGTCGTCCGTGGACCACCGCACTTCGTACCCGGGCCAGCCGTCACCCGTGGACCACCGCACTTCGTACCGTCAGCCGTCGCGACCCGGACGGGCTTTCGACGGCCCCTCCGCCTCGGCCGGACAGGGCCTATCGGCGCCGGCCCGCCGCCAGCAGCTCGGGCACCGTAGCGAGCTTCACCCGGGGCCGCCCCTCGGCTTCGCCCCGCTCCCGCTCGGCCCGGTCCACCGCCCTCAACTCCTTCAGCCCGACCGCGTCCGGCCGCCGGCGCCGCACCAGCCGGTCGAAGTCCTTGTGGTCCGCCTCCGGAACGGGCAGTGCCCGGGCGACGGCGTCGTCCAGCAGCGCGTCGACGGTCTCCCGGGCGCAGGCCCGGTTGGCGCCGATCCCGCCGGACGGCCCGCGCTTGGCCCACCCCACCACGTACGCCCCCGGCAGCGGCCGCCCGGTCGCCGGGTCGACGATCCGGCCGCCCCGGTGCGCGACCGTCCCGGTGCGCTCGTCGAACGGCAGCCCCGGCACCGGCACGCCGCGGTGCCCGATGGAGCGCACCACCAGTCCGGCCCGCAGCACCTCCCGCTCACCGGTGCCCTCGGCCCGGTCACCGTCCACGAGCGCGGTCCGTTCGACGGCCAGCGCCTCGACCCGCCCGTCCCCGGACAGCCCGACCGGCGCCGACAGGAACCGCAGCACGATCCGCCGCCCCGCGCCCGGCGCCGCGGCCCCGTCGTGCGGGACCAGCGGCAGACCGGCGAGCAGGGCGGCCTGCGAGCCCGGCACGGCCCGCCGGTCCGCGGCCGCCGCCTCGATCGCCGCCCGCACCTGCGGATGGTCCTCGACCACCACCTCGACACCCGGCAGCTGCCGCAGCGCCAGGAACTCCGCCCGGGTCCACGCCGCCTGCTCCGGACCGCGCCGGGCGAGCAGCACGACCTCCCGCACCCGGCTGCGGCGCAGCGCGGCGAGCGCGTGGTCGGCGATGTCGGTGGCGGCGAGCCGGTCCGGGTCGGTGAGCAGGATGCGCGCGACGTCCACGGCCACGTTGCCGTTGCCGACCACGACCACGCGCTCCGCCGAGAGCTCCACCGCGTCGGCCGGCACGGTCGGATCGGCGTTGTACCAGCCGACGAAGGCGGTCGCGGGCAGGCTGCCGGGCAGGTCCTCGCCGGGCACGCCGAGCCGGCGGTCGGAGGCCGCGCCGACCGCGTAGACCACCGCGTGGTGGTGCGCGGCGAGTTCCGGGTGGGTGACGTCCGTGCCGACCTCGACGTTCAGGTGCATCCGCAGCCGCGGGTCGTGGAAGACGCTCGCGAAGCTCTCCGCGATCCGCTTGGTGGACTGGTGGTCGGGCGCGACGCCGTGCCGCAGCAGTCCACCGGTGACCGGCAGCCGGTCGATCATGGTGATCTCGGCGCTGGTGCTGCGCAGCAGTTCCTGCGCGGTGTACCCGGCGGACGGCCCGGTGCCGACGACGGCGATCCGCAGCGCACCGACCTCGCCCGGCAGGCTGCGCGGAAAGCTGGGCCGACCCCAGGCGTGGTCGCTGGGGTGGTCGCGGAACCAGTCGCGGTTGAGGTCGCCGAACACGGTGTCCGGGCCGCGCAGCCGGTCGACCGGGAACACCGCGTCCACCGGGCAGGCGTCCGCGCAGGCGCCGCAGTCGATGCACGCCTGCGGGTCGATGTACAGCATGTCCGTGGTGCCGAACTCCGGCTCCTCCGGGGTCGGGTGGATGCAGTTGACCGGGCAGACGGACACGCAGGAGGCGTCGTTGCAGCAGGTCTGGGTGATCGCGTAGGCCATGGCCGGAGTGGGGTCCTCGCTGCGCGTGGGGGAAGGGTGGCGGGGCTCGACGTGACCCGACTGTCCGTCAGAGCATGTGCACGCGGCGGTAGACGGCCGCCGAGCGACCGGTGAGCAGCCCGGTCTCGGCGAGGAAGGCCATCAGGTGCCGGGAGCTGGTGCGCATCATCGCCTTGCGGTGCTCGTTGGCCCGCACCTCGGCGAGCGCCCGCTGCACGTCGAGGCCGGCGGCCTTGTAGACGCCCGGGTGGACCATGCTGCTGACGATGACGTACGCGCCCACGGCGATGCCGGTGGCCGAGGCGCGCCGGCGCGCCGGGCTCGCGTGCCGCATCCGCTCGCGGATCTCCTGCCGGGCGAACTTCATGTGCCGCGACTCCTCGACCACGTGGATCCGGGACGTCCCGCGGACGATCTCCAGCACGTTCTCGCCGCGCATCCAGTCGCGCTGCATGACGTCGAGCACCTCTTCGGCCACCAGGATGCCACCGTAGGCGAGTTCACCCTTGGCGAGCGCCTTGAACGCGCGTCCGGCCTGGGCGATCACCTTGTTCGGGCGGTAAGCGGGGACACCCATCTTCTCGCAGGCCCGGGCGAACATGATCGAGTGGCGGCACTCGTCGGCGATCTCGGTGAGCGCGAACCGGAACTCGGCGCTGGCGGGGTTCTTGAGGTACTGGTCGCGCAGCACCATCTGCTGGAGGATCATCTCGAACCAGATGCCGGTGTTCATGATCGAGCAGACCTCGTGCCGGGTCAGCGTGACCCGCTGCCGCTCCGTCATCTCGTCCCACAACCGGGTGCCGAAGAGCGTGCTCCACTCCGGATTGAGGCCGTAGTGCTCCTCGGGGAGCGGGGCGTCCCAGTCGATCTCGGTCGAGGGGTCGTAGGAGAGGGTCGCGGCCGACTCCAGCAGCCGCTTCGAGACGTCGTCGTCGGCCGTGGTGTGGCGGTCGTCCGGACGGTGACCCCGCCTCCGCGCCACCGGGTCGGTGAGAGCCATGGCTGCCTCCTGGTGCCTGCCCCTGCGGGTTCCCGCTCACCCGCTTATTAGACGGAAAGTACAATAAGAGCCCGCCGCCGAGAACCCCCCGCGCACCGGCGAACCTGCCCGGGCGGGACGGTGTGGGTGGGGCGGAGCGGGACGGCGCGCACCGCACGGCCCGCGCCCCGGCGGCCGGACGCGGCACCAGGCACGGCGCCCGGACACCGCCGCCGCACGGACGGCACCCGGGCACGGCGAAGGGCGGGACCTCCGGAGGTCCCGCCCTTCCACCCGTACCGGGTTCTTCACCTTCCGCCGCGTCACGACCGGTCCGCTGTACGACTGTCCGGCTCTCCGACTGCCAGGCTGCCCGACCGCCAGCCTCTCCGACTGCCCTCCTGCCGTCCCGCCGGAGCGACCGGCTCTGCGGCTGTCCGCTACGCCGCGCCCAGCGCCTTCCGCAGCGCCTCCGCCGCCTCGGCCATCGCCTCCCGGAAGCGGTGGCCGATGCCGATGTAGTTGGCGTACCCGTGGATGAGGTCCGGCTGCCGGCTCAAGCGCACCGCCACCCCCGCCCCCTGCAGCGCCCGCGCGTACGCCTCGCCCTCGTCGCGCAGCGGGTCGAAGCCCGCGGTGCCGACGTACGCGGGCGGCAGGCCGGACAGGTCCCCGGCGAGCAGCGGCGACAGCCGCGGGTCGGTGCGGTCGGCGGGCTCGGGCGCGTACCGCTCCAGGAACCAGTCCATGTCGGCGTCGGTCAGGAAGAAGCCGTCGGCGAACAGCTCGCGCGAGGGGCGACGGGTCGAGGCGTCCGTCGCCGGGTACAGCAGCAGCTGGAACACCGGCGCGGGACCGCCCCGCCGCACGGCCTCCTGCGCCGCGACGGCGGCCAGGTTGCCGCCCGCGCTGTCCCCACCGACCGCGATCCGCTCCGGGTCCGCACCCAGGTCGGCCGCCTTGGCGTACGCGTAGTCGAACGCGGTCAGTGCGTCCTCGGCCGCCGCCGGGAACACGTGCTCGGGCGCCAGTCGGTACTCCACCGACAGCACCCGCACGTGTGCGCGCTGCGCCAGGAACCGGGCGACGTGGTCGTGGCTGGACCGGCTGCCGACCACCCAGCCGCCGCCGTGCAGGTACACCAGCAGGCCGGATCCCGCCGCCAGGCCGTCCGGCGTGTACAGCGTCGCCGCCAGCTCCCCGTGCTCCTGCGGGATCCCGACGGCCCGCGCGGCCACCGACCCCAGCGTCGGCCCGCCCACCAGGTGCCGCGCGTACTCCATCGCGGCCCGCGAGGGCCCGACCCCGCCCGGCATCACCAGGGCCGCCTTCGACTGCCGCTGCAGTTTGAGGATCAGCTGCGCGTCCAGCGCGAGCGTCTGCCCGTCCCGCACCACCGGCTTGCCCGCGATCGCCCGCCGCAGCCCCTCCGGCAGGGCGTACATGCCCCGGACGACGGCGGCCTGGATCCGGACGGGGAGTGGGATCGTCATCTCTTCTGCCTCCTGGGGACGGTTCTGCCCGAACGGGAGCCCATGATGGGGCCGTCCCAGCGGAGTTGGAAGCCCCCTCGACGCCCCCTGAACCCACCCTCGACCCACCACTTCGCCCCACCGAGGCCGCCACAGGGCCGGCCGGGGCAGAAATTATGCAGACCGGTCTACACATTTACCGTTCGAGAACCTGGCACCAGGGGGACCGGTTTGCGCGAAAAGTCGACCAGGCCGACTTCCTGCGCACTCCCGACCCGCCCGGCAGCGAATCAGTAGACCGACCGACATAATCCTGCCCCGACAATCCCCCTCCGGGCACGAAAAGTCGACCACACCGACTTCCCGCGCACCCCAGACCCGCCCGGCAGCGAATCAGTAGACCGACCGACATAATCCCGCCCCCACCACCACCGCCCGCCCCTCACCCACCGAACACCGAACAGTGAGCAACCGAGCACCGAGCACCGAGCACGAAAAGTCGGCCAGGCCGACTTCCTACGCGCACCCCGCCCGCCGGCCCATGAATCAGTAGACCGACCTACATAATCCTGCCCCGACAATCCCCCTCCGGGCACGAAAAGTCGACCAGGCCGACTACCTGCGCACTCCCGACCCGCCCGGCAGCAAATCAGTAGACCGACCGACATAATCCCGCCCCCACCACCGCCGCCCGCTCCTCACCCACCGGGCACCGGGCACCGAACACCGAACACCGCGCGCAAAAAGTCGGCCAGGCCGACTTCCTGCGCGCACCCCACCCGCCGACCCGTGAATCAGTAGACCGACCTACATATGTGACCCGGCTTCCACCCGATGGGCCCGGGCTGTCAGGTAGCGGCGCTCCGGGGCGCTGGAGGTGCGGGCGGCAGCCTCGCGGTACGTCCGGGCGGTAGCGGACGGGTCGGTGCCGAGGCGGTCGAGCAGGTGTGCGCGGACGGCGAGGAGGCGGTGGTGACGGGCGAGGCGCCGGTCGGCGGCCAACTCGTCGAGCAGGGCGAGCCCGGCCGACGGGCCGTGGACCATCGCCACCGCGACGGCCCGGCCGAGGGCGGCCATCGGGTTGGCGTCGAAGCGCAGCAGCAGGTCGTAGAGCGCCAGGATCTGCGGCCAGTCGGTGTCCTCGGCGGTCGCCGCCTCGCTGTGCACTGCGGCGATCGCCGCCTGTACCTGGTAGGGCCCGGGCTGCCCGCCCGGGAGCGCGGCGTCGATCAGCTGCAGCCCTTCGCCGAGCGGTCCGCGGTCCCAGCGCCCGCGGTCCTGTTCCTCCAGTGGCACCAGTTCGCCGTACGGTCCGGTGCGGGCGGGCCGGCGGGCGTCGGTGAGGAGCATCAGGGCGAGCAGTCCCGTCGTCTCGGCGTCGCCCGGGGTGAGGCGCAGCAGCAGCCGGGTCAGCCGGATCGCCTCGGCGGCGAGCCGCGGGGCGGTCAACTCCTCACCGCCGCTGGCCGTGTACCCCTCGTTGAAGATCAGGTACAGCACCTGCCGGACCTCGCCCAGCCGCGCGGCGCCGCTCTCCCCCTCCGAGAGCGCCAGCCGTCCGCCCGCCGTCCGAAGCGTCTGCTTGGCCCGGCTGATCCGCTGCGCCATGGTGGCTTCGGGCACCAGGAACGCGGCGGCGATCTGGGCGGTGGTCAGGCCGCCGACGGCGCGCAGGGTGAGCGCGATCCGGCTCGGCACGGACAGCGCCGGGTGGCAGCAGAGGAACAGCAGCGCGAGCGAGTCGTCCGCCGCCGGGTCGGGGGCGTCGGCGGCCGGGGCGAGCAGTGCCGCCTGCGGTGTGGCCAGCGCCAGTGCCTCCTCCCGGCGGCGGCGTGCCGACTCGCTGCGCACCCGGTCGATCAGCCGACGGTCGGCGACGGTCACCAGCCAGCCGCGCGGATTGGCCGGCACCCCCTCCGTCGGCCACTGCAGCGCGGCGGCCAGCAGCGCCTCCTGCACGGCGTCCTCGCACGCGTCGAACGCCCCGCTGTGCCGTCGCACCAGCACGCCGAGGACCTGCGGCGCCAGTTCGCGCAGCAGGCCCTCGACGGGAGCGCCGCCGACGGTCACCCGTTCACCGAAGGGTCGTTCACCGAAGGGCCGTTCACCGAAGGGCCGTTCACCGGGAGGTCGTTCACCGGCGACTCGTGCAGGATCGGCCACAGCTCCACCGGCTCCACGTCCGCGAACGGCATGTCGGCCGCGATCCGCTGTGCCCGCTCCAGACTCTCGCAGTCCAGGAGGTAGAAGCTGGCCAGGTACTCCTTGGTCTCCAGGTACGGCCCGTCGGTGACCACCGGCACCCCTTCGGCCCGCCGCACCAGCTGCGCGGCGGCCGCGTCCGCCAGCCCGTACGCGCCGACCAGTTCGCCGCTCTCCCGGTACTTGGTGTTGAACGCCTCCTGCTTGGCGATCGCCTCCGGCCACGCCTCGGCCGGGAAGGAGTCCCACTTGGCCTGGTTGCCGTAGATCATCGCGACGTACTTCATCTCGGGTGTTCCCTCCGGTCCCGCGCGCCCCTGTGGCGCGCTGTCACCTCTCGGTCGGAACCACGGAGCGGTCCCTCGACATCGGCCGGGACTCTTCTCCGAGGAATCCGTCCGCGCCCCCGCAGCACCCACGGCACCCACGGCACCCACTCGGGAGGTGCCGGTGGTCACGGTACGACGGGCGTCCCGAGCAGCCGCGACGCAGCCTCGGCCCGCGGTCCGACGGGGAGTTCCGCCCGGGCCAGTTCCTCCACCGTCGCTCGGACATCGACCAGCACCACGCTGACGCCGGGCTCGGCGAGGAACTCTCCGACCAGGGCGTCCGGAGCGGTGTCCCCGGCGACCAATCCGTGAAGCAGCTCTGCCGATGAGGATTCGCCGGCGCTCCCGGAACCGTGCGCGGCCTCCCGGTATTCGTTCCAGGCGGCGAGGGACGCCGCCCGTCCGTTCTCCGTCAACTGCAGCAGGGCCGATTCCGCCAGCAGGCCGACGTCCTCGGGGTCCACCCGTGCAGCGCGGTGGAGGGCGGCCCGTGCGTCCTGGAGCCTCCCGTTCCGGCGGTGAACCGCGATCAGTGCGCACGACATCCACAGGCTCGCCGGTGTGTCGTCGACGGCCTCCGAGAGGTTCGCGGCCGCCTCGTCGAACCTGCCCAGCAGCCCTTGGGTCTGTCCCAGGCACCCGCGCGCCAGCTTGTCCCGGGGATCCAGCGCCAGGGCGGCGGTGAGGTCCGTCACCGCTTCGTGCAGCCGACCCGCCATCCGGTGAGTATCACCCCGAGTCACAAGTGCTCCCCTGCTGTGGTCGGGACACCTGTCGATGACCGTGCCGTAGTCAGCCACTGCCTCATCGAACCGGCCCGATTCCACGTACGCCATGGCACGCGTGGTCAATGTCCATGCGTTCGCGGGATCGGTGTCGCACGCGGCGGTGAGGTCCGCCAAGGCTTCGTCGTACCGGCCTGACAACCGGTGGACCTCACCGCGCTGGGCGAGCGCCCATCCGTCGCGGGAGTTCAGTGCGACGGCTGCCGACAGGTCTGCCACCGCCTGGTCCAACCGCCCTGCCAGCCGGTGGGCTTCACCTCGCTGGGCGAAGAGCCGTCCGGCCCCGGGCTCCGATGCCAGGGCGGCGCTGAAGTCGGCGACCGCCTCGTCCGGGCGCCCCGCGGAACGATGAGCCTGTCCCCTGAGCTCGAACACCCAGGGCAGACGGCGCGGATCCTGCTCCAGGGCCGCATCGAAATCGGCCATCGCTTCGTCCGGGCGCCCCGCCGACCAGTGGGCCTGCCCTCGGAACCCCAGCAGCCATGTCAACTCGGGGTCCAGTGCCAGAGCGGCGCTGAAGTCGGCGACCGCCTCGTCCGGGCGCCCCGCCGAGCGGTGGATGTCCCCGCGGGTTGCGAGCGCCCAGGCGTCTCCCGGATCCAGCTCCAGGCTCGCCGTGAAGTCGGCCAGTGCCTCGTCCGGCCTGCCTGCCGAGAGATGGACCTCACCCCTGCGCGCCAGCAGCCAGCCGGCGCCGGGGGTCAGTCGGTGGGCTTCGGTCAAGTCGGACACCGCTCGGTCCCACTGCCCCACCAACCCGTTGGCCTGCCCCCGGAACCAGAGGATCCAGGTCATCTCCGGGTCCAGTGCAAGAGCCGCGTCGAAGTCCGGCACCGCCTCGCCGGGTCGGCCCGCGACGATCTGCGCGACACCGCGATATCCCAGCGCCCACGGGTACACGGGGTCGATCCCGAGAGCGACGTCGAGGTCGGCCAGGGCTTGCTCCGTACGGTTGTTCATCGCGTGGTTGCGGCCGCGGAACGCGCGTGCCTCGGGCAACCCGGGCGAGAGCGCGACCGCGCGGTCGAGATCTGCGGTGGATTCCTCGTACCGGTCCAGCGCGAAGTAGCGATCGCCCCGGTGTGCGAGCGCCCAGGCGCGTACCTGTGGAGGCGATTGCGGACCACAGAGCGCGGTGAGCGCTTCCAGCTCCGGCTGCTCGGCTTCTGCGGCATCACCCAGGCGTGAGGCCCACTCCGCCAGCTCCACGTCGCCGCTGTCCTGCGCCGCACGCGTGAGCATGGTGCTCCATGCCGCCAGATCCGTGGGTGCGTCGCCGACGATCCTGGCGAGATGTTCCAGTGCCTGTGTCAGGTTCGCCGGCGCGTCCGCGCACAGTCCGTGGTACGTCTCGTTCAACGCGTGCCGACGCCACCGTTCGTCCCCCCTGTACCGCCACCGGGGCAGTTGCCGCTCCACCGCCTCCCGGGCAGCGGAGAAGTGCTGTACCAGTCGCCCGTGCGCCGCGGACCACTGCACGGGCGAGTGCATCCGCTGGCGGCGCAGCATGCTCGCCCGGACCACGGCGTGGTACTGCCGGTAGGAACCCCGGCCGGACACGAAGGGCTGGTTCAGCAGCCAGTCCCAGGCGTCCCCTGCGGCCTGCGGCACCGCACAGGTGAACAGATCGTGGTTGAGCTGGAGGGGCAGCGCCGCCGCCAGGACGGTTTCGCGACGTTCTGGCTCCGGGATCCACTGGAGGAAGCGCCGGACCGCGTGGTCGGTGAGGTCGGCGCCCGCCTCCGCGACGTCGTCGACGGCTTGTAGGTCGGTCTGGGCCAACAGCGCGACCAGGAGCGGCAGTCGCATCGACATGCCCGTCACGGCCTCGACGACGTCAGAGGCGGTGACGCCCCGGGCTGCGAGGAGTTCACGGGTCTCCTGCTCGGTGAAGACGTCCAGTGGGACGTCCACCACGGCCGGACGCAGCGCGCCCCAGTCCCGTTCGCTCAGCTCCTCGCGGCCGGCCAGGACCACCACGACGTCGAGCGGGACCTCGCCGTAGGCACCGTCGAGAAGATCGCGCAGCCATCCGTCGAGGTACTGACCGGTCAGCTCCCAGGTGTCCAGGAACAGGACGACCCACCGCCCGCCCCGTCCGCACAGCTTCGTCAGCTCCGCGACGAACGCCCGGCTGAGCGCCGCTTCCTCGCCGTCGTGACTGCGTCGTCGTTGGCGCATGCCCGCGATGAGGCGGTCCGCGCCGAGGGCGACGTTGTCGGGGTTGGCGATGGCCGCGACGACGCCCGCACCCGGCAGCATCGACGCGGCCCCGAAGGCAGCCTGCGTCACCATCCGGGACGGCAACGAGGCGGCCCCGCCGCCGACAGGCTGTTCCGGCACGTGGTCGGCGGTGGCCTGCGACGCCCGCCGGAACTGGTCGAGAGCGCGATCGAAATCCTTCAACGGGCCAACTTGTTCGGCCAGTTGTTTGGCAAGCGCACCCAGAGTGGTTTCCACGCCGCGGACGTCGTTCTCGTCCACCACCGCCGTCAGCGCCCCGGATCGCTGAGCCGCCTCGCGCCATTCGGAGATCAGCGCGGACTTGCCGACGCCCCCGACACCACGCACGTGGAAAAGGAAGTCGGCCGGGTCGTCGGTGGCCTCCGGGTCGGGGTCCTTGCGCAGGTTCTCCGCGAAGAGGGCCAACTGGGCGCGCCGACCGACGAACTGCGCCCCGGAACGCCGTCGTAGCGCCTCCGTGCGCGACAACCGCTTCCTCGTCTGAGCCATTCCGCTCCCCACGGTCAGGAGTTGCGCCGTCCGCGCCGATCCTGCGCGTCGAACGACGCCAGCGTACGTGCTGCGGGCTCCAGGGCCAGGCGCAATGCGGTCAGCGCCGGAGTGTCCAACCCGCCCAGAGCCTCGGCGAGTTCGTCCGTCACGTCGTGGGTGATCTCCGCCGCGACCGCGTCGCCGCCGGCCCGCGGTCCCAGCTTGCTCACCGCGGCCGCCGCACGGGCCGGGGTGAGCAGTGCCGACGCCTGGACCAGCAGCCAGGCCGGCACCCCGGCCGCGCCCTCGGGCGGGGGCAGGTACGGGCGGGCGCCGCCGTAGCGCTCGTCCTCGGCGAAGGCCGGTTGCTTGACCTTCACCAGTGGACGGGCCGCTGCCCCGGCCGCGCCCGTGTCCTGCCACTGCCCGGCCGGTTTGAGGACGTAGCCCTCCGCGTGGTTGTCCGCCAGTTCGGGCAGCCCGAACAGGGCCGGCACCCGGGTCGGGAACAGCACCGGCAGGTCCTGCAGGGAGTTCAGCGTGCCGTGCCCGAGGAGCGGAACGCAGGTGAGCCCGGCGGCGTCCGCGGCCGTACGCAGGGCGCGGTCGGCGATCCACCAACGGCCTTCGGGCGTCAGGACGGTGGCGTCGAAGGGCAGCCAGCGCAGGCCCGGGTCGTAGCAGACGCCGGTCTGCACCGGGCCGGTCCCCTCAGGGCCGGTCCCGGCGGTGGCGGGCACGTCGGGGTGCGGGTAGTGGCCGCCGGCCAGCTCGCCGTAGACGGTCACCACTGCGGCGGGGCCCCACGCCCCGCGCACCTCGGCGGCGAACCGGGCGGCGGCGACGGCGAGTCCGGGCCAGATCCGGCTCACGCCGAAGAAGCCGTCCAGCCCCTCGTCGTCCAGCAGTTCGCGCCGTTTCGCGGGCCGTACGGAGTCGCCCTCGCAGACCACCGCGAAGTGCGCGCCGTGCACCTTCTCCGCGGCGGTCCACTCGCGGCTGCCGGGCCCGCCGGGGCGGCCGCGCGCGGGGATCTTGGGATAGGGCCGCAGCTCGGACCCGTCGAACGCCGTCGTCTCGGACACGGACTCGATCCTCACCGGCCGGCCCGCCGGGCGGCAACCGGATTCCCGGCGCCACCCGCCCCGGCGTGGCCCCGCCGCCGCCCGTGCGCGCCACCGCCCGTGCGCGCCACCGCCCGTGGGCCTCCGGCGGGTGCGGGCCGGGCTCCCGTCAGAGCGCCCAGTCCGCCCGCAGCCGCGCGAACGCCTCGTGGAACCCCGGGAAGGTCTTCCGCACGCACCCCGGGTCGTCGAAGGTGATCCCCGGCGTGCGCAGCGAGGTGACGGCGAAGGACATCACGATCCGGTGGTCGCCGTGGGTGGCGATCTCGACCGGGCGCGGGGTGCCGGGGTGGATCTCGATCCAGTCGTCCCCGGTCGCCACGGTGACGCCCATCGCCCGCAGGTTGGCGGCGCAGGCCTCCAGCCGGTCGCACTCCTTGACCCGGGTGTTGTGGACGTCCTCGATCCGCACCGGCCCGGAGGCGAAGGGCGCGATCGCCGCGAGGGTGGGCATGGTGTCGGAGATGTCCCGCATGGTGACGGTGGTCCCGGACAGCGTGCCGTCTCCCGTCACCGTCGTGCGGTCGCTCCCGACGTCCGCCCGGACGCCCATCCGCCGCAGCACCTCCACGAAGCGCAGGTCGCCCTGGAGGGCGTCCCGGCCGAGGCCGGGGACGGTGACCTCCCGGCCGGCGACGGCCGCGGCGGCGAAGAAGTAGCTCGCGGTGGAGGCGTCCGGTTCGACGGCGTACCCGGTCGCCCGGTAGCCGCCGGGCGGCACCTCGAACACCTCGCCGTCCGACGTGAGCTCCCGCGTCACCTCGACCCCGAACTCCCGCATCATCGCCAGGGTGATGCCGACGTACGGGGCCGAGACCAGCCGGGTGACGGTGATCCGCAGCCCGTCGCGGGTGAGCGGGCCGAGCAGCAGCAGGGCGGTCAGGTACTGCGAGGACTCCCCGGCGTCCAGGGTGAGTGCACCGCCCCGGACGCCGGCGGCGACGACGGTGAGCGGGTGGTGGCCTTCGGCCTCCTCGTGCCGCAGGTCCACGCCGAGTTCGCGCAGCGCCCGGGTCAGCGGGGCGACCGGGCGGCGGCGCATCTGGGCGGAGGCGTCGAAGCGGTAGGTGCCGTGACCGGCGGCGGCGAGCGCGGGCAGGAAGCGCGCGGTGGTGGCGCCGTCCCGGCAGTACACCTCGGCGTTCGCCACGGCGGGCCCGGCCGGCCGGCCCGTGATCCGCCACCGGTCCGCCGCCTGCTCGACCCCGTACCCGAGCGCCTCCAGCCCCTGGGCGAAGCCCTCGGTGTCGTCCGAGGCCAGCGGCCGGTGCAGGGTGGTCACGCCGTCGGCGGCGGCGGCCAGGAACAGCGCCCGGGCGGTGATGGACTTGGACCCCGGGATCTCGACGGCAGTCACGGCAGGTTCTCCCAACACAGGTGTGTCCAGCGGCGTCGGCCCCGATCCTGCCGCAAGGGCCCCGTTCCGTTCCGGACCTTCCACGGACCGGACGGCAACGGACCGGACGGGGACGGACGGCACCGCAGCGGCCGACACCGCAGCGGCCCGACCGACAACGGACCGGCGGACGCGCGCCCGGCTCCCCGGCCGTACCCCGGCCGCCGGCCGTGCCCCCGTCGGCTCAGCAGCGCCCCCAGAGCCCGGCCAGGTGCACCTGCAGGACCTCCTCCGCCTCCGCCTCCGTCAGGTGCCCGATCAGCACGTGCGCGGTGAGCCCGTCCGCGAGGGCCAGCAGCGTGCGGGCTTCGACCCGCCCGGCCGGCGTCCCTCCGGAGGCCTCCGCGACCAGGCGCGCCACGAGGTCCTCCAGCCCCGCGTAGCTGCTCCGCAGTGTCCGGGCGAGTTCCGGGTTGACGGCGGCCCCGGCGACGAAGGCCAGCCAGATCCTGGCCTCGGCCCGGTGTTCCTCGCGCAGCAGTGCCACTTCCCCGGCGACCAGGGCGAGTTCGTCGGCGGCCGACGGCACCGGGCCGGGTTCACCGGCGGCCGATGGCATCGGGCCGGCCGCCAGGCGGCTCCGCACCCGATCGGTGACCCGCTCGCCGATGTGCGCGAGGGCGAACCGCAGCATCTCCTCCTTGGTGCGGAAGCAGCGTTGGACGGCTCCCATCGACACGTCGGCGCGGGTGGCGACGTCCCGCAGGGTGACGCCTTCCAGGCCGTGTTCGTCCACCAGCAGGCAGACGGCGTCGGCGATCCGCCGGCGCCGGCCCTCGTGGTCGACCTGCTTCGGCATGTCCGGTCTCCTCGCCGTCCCGCTCCCCACGTTATTTCGATGCAAGCGTATCGCCTCCCGGGCTATGGTTCCGATGCGATCGCATCGGAACCAGTCGGAACCAACCGGAACCCATCGAGGAGACCACCGCCGTGCCCCTGTGGAGCAAACCCGCCGCCGAACTCGCCGCCGCCGTACGGGCCGGCGACGTCTCGGCCCTCGACGTCATCGACAGCCACCTGGACCGCATCGCCGAGGTCAACCCCCGTCTGAACGCCGTCACCCAGCTCCTCGCCGACCGCGCCCGCGACGCCGCCCGGCACACCGACCGCCGCCGCGCCGCGGGCGAGGAACTCGGCCCCCTCGCGGGCGTGCCCTTCACCGTGAAGGAGTGCACCCCCATCGCGGGCGTGCCCACCACCTTCGGCACCCCGCACCTGCGCGGCCACGTCGCGGCCGCCGACGCCGTCCCCGTCGCCCGACTGCGCGCCGCGGGGGCGATCCCCATCGGCCACAGCAACATGCCGACCCTGATCCTCTCCGGGATGCACACCGTCAGCGAGCTCTACGGCGACACCCGAAACCCCTGGGACCCGAGCCGCACGCCCGGCGGCAGCAGCGGCGGCGACGGCGTCGCGGTCGCCGCCGGCATGGCCCCGCTCGGGCTCGGCAACGACTCCGGCGGTTCCGTCCGGATCCCCGCGGCCTTCTGCGGTGTCGCCGCGCTCAAACCGACCACCGGCCGCTTCCCCGCCGACCAGCGCCTGATCGGCCCGGACGACCCCGGACCGGCCTCCCAAGTCCTGCTCACCGACGGCCCGTTGGCCCGCACGGTCGCCGACCTGCGGCTCGCCTACGAGACCCTGGCCGGCCCCGACCCCCGCGACCCGCGCGCCGTCCCGGTCCCCCTCTACGGCGGTCCGGTCCCCCGGCACGGCGGCCCGCCCTCCGCGGAACCGCACGACGGCCCGCTCCGGGTCGCCGTCGTCGCCGACCCGGGCGGCCTCGGCGTCCACCCCACCGTCCGCCGGGCCGTCGAGACCGCCGCCGACGCGCTGCGCGCCGCCGGGTACGACGTGCAGGACGTCCCCGACGTCCCCCGGCTGGACGAGGCCCTCGACGTCTACCACCGCCTCGCCGTCACCGAGTTCGCCTCGAACTGGCCCGCCGTACGGCGCCTGCTGGGCGCGGGCGGCGAACGCTACATCGAGCTGACCATGCGCAGCACCCCGCCCGCCGACGCCGCCGGGCTCATCCGCCTCATGGGCGCCTGGATGAACATCCGCCGCTCGTGGACGGAGTTCCTGCACCACCACCCGCTGCTGCTCGGCCCGGTCTTCACCGAGCCGCCCGTCGAACCCGGCCTGGAATCTCGGGACCAGGAGGGCCGGGACCGCGTCGCCACGGCCATGCGCCTCTGCTCGGTGACCAGCTTCGTCGGCGTCCCCGCCGTCGCCGTCCCGACCGGACTCGCCGCCGACGGCCTCCCCACCGGCGTGCAGATCGTCGGACGGGCGTTCCGCGAAGACCTCTGCCTGGCCGCCGCGCAGGCCGTCGAGGACCGCCTCGGCGTCCTCACCCCCGTCGACCCGAGGCCCTGACCCGTACCACCGCCCGACGGCGGCGGCGGGGACGGCGGCGGGGCGGGGGCGGCAGCGGGGCCGGGCGGCGGGGCCGGCGGCAGGCCCCGGGGCGGTCACGCGCCCGGCAGGCCCGGAACCACCAGCCCGGACTCGTACGCGAGCACCACCGCATGGGTGCGGTTCTGCGCGCCGAGCTTGGTCAGCACGTTCCCCACGTGCGTCTTCACCGTCTCCAGGCTCACCGTCAGCGCCACCGCGATCTCCGGGTTCGACGACCCCGTCGCCATCAGCCGCAGCACTTCTTCCTCCCGGCCGGTCAGCGCCGCCCGGGGCAGCGCCTCCGCCGCACCCAGCGGACGGGCCGCCACCATCCGGCGCAGCGCCGCCGGGAACAGCACCGCCTCCCCGGCCGCCACCACCCGCACCGCCTCCGCGATCTGCGGGACGGGCCGGCGCTTCAGCACGAAGCCGCTCGCGCCGGCGCTGAGGGCGGCGGTGACGTAGTCGTCGTTCTCGAAGGTCGTGATCACGACCACCTTCGGCGGGGCGGCGCTGTCGGCGAGCAGTTCGCGGGTCGCGTCGATCCCGTTGCGGCGCGGCATCCGCACGTCCATCAGCACCACGTCCGGCCGCAGCTGCCGGACACGCTCGACCACTTCGACACCGTCCGCCGCCTGCCCGACCACGGCGATGCCCGGCTGGAGGCCCAGCAGGGTGCTCAGGCCGCTGCGGGTCACGGCGTCGTCGTCCGCGATCAGGACGGTGACGGGGGCTTCCGGGCTGCTCACGCGGCCCACCGTATCGGCAGCCGGACGGCCAGCCGCCAACGCCGCTCGCCGGTGCCGCTGCCGCTGCCGCTGCCGACACCGTACGGCCCCGCCTCGAACTCGCCGTGCAGCAGGCGCACCCGCTCCGCCAGGCCGGGCAGGCCGTGGCCGGAGGTCGGAAAACCACTCGGCCCCGGCTTCGCCTCGTTGTCGACGCTCAGGTCCAGCCCCTCCTCGGCCACCGCCACCCGGAGCAGGATCGGCCCGCCCGCGCCGTGCCGCAGCGCGTTGGTCAGGCCCTCCTGCAGGATCCGGTACGCGGCCCGGGACAGCGTGCCGTGCACCCGCGCCCCGTCACCGAGCACCTCCGCCTCCACGACCGCGCCCGCGTGCCGCAGCCGGTCCAGCAGCTCCGGCAGGTCCGCGAGGGTCCGGGTCGGCGCGGCGGCCGCCTCCTCGTCCCGCAACACGCCCAGCACGTAGTCCAGGTCCTCCAGCGCCGCGCGGGTCGACTCCTCGATGCTCCGCATGGCGGCCCGGGCCGCCGCCGGATCGGCGGCCAGCATCTCACCGGCAACGGCGGCCTGGATCGTGGCGGCGGTCAGCGTGTGCCCGATCGAGTCGTGCAACTCGTGCGCCAGCCGGTTGCGTTCGGCCAAGGCCCGCTCCCGCTCCGCCGCCATCGCCAGCCGCTCCGCCGGCGACGGCCCGAGCAGCCGTGGCGCCAGCCACCGCAGCGCACCCGACACCGCCACGAACAGCGCCACCGCCAGCACCAGGCAGGCCGCCGACACCACCCAGCTCCAGCCGCCCGTCAGGTCCGTGGCCCACCCGAAGAGGCTGACCCGCGCCTCACCCGACACCCACGCCCCCGGCAGCGTCACCGCCATCGTCAGCAGGACGCTCCCGCCGAACAGCACCGCCCACCCCAGCGCCACGTGCAGCACCAGGAACGCCGGCGTCCGCCAGCGCTCCCCCGCCGCCCCCTTCACCGGATCCGGCAGCGCCACCGCGAGCAGCCGCCGCGCCGACCGGACCAGCACCCGCCGGGTGGCCCCGGCGAGGCCCACCGCCCCGATCAGCACCACCCACAGCGCGAGCGACAACACCGCCGACAGGAAGTACGGGTCCGCCTGCATCCCGGCCACCGGCACCAGCGCGACCAGCGCCAACGGCAACCCCGCCAACGCCCCCAGAACGGCGAACAGCACACCCGAATACGTGGAGCCGCGCAGCAGCGGCCGAAGAACGTTGATCATGGACGCAAGTATTGCCAGGCGCCGGGGAGCCGACCTCCCCCGATCGAGGGAGCAGTCCCGATCACTGCCAGGCCCGCTCGCCCACCACGCAGTGGTAGCAACGCGCGACGACGCCGTCGTGGTTGTACCACTCGTGGTTCCCGCAGTCCCGACGCCCCTTCCCGGCCACCTCCCGGTCGACCAGGAACCACGGCAGGCGGCCGCGCAGCCGGGTGCGCCACCGGTAACGGCCCGTTCGATTCATCCCGGAAGGCTAGCGCGGGTATTCGGCGGTCCCGGCGATCGGTGAGCGCTGGCCGGGGCCCGCCGAGCAGCTCCGACCTCGACCCGGTGGTGGCGCCGGGCGGCCGGGGCGAGCTTGGCGAGGACGGCGGCTCGGCTGAACAAAACAAAGCGGCCGGTCGATCCGAAGATCGACCGGCCGTTCGCTGTGCGCGAGGGGGGAGTTGAACCCCCACGCCCTTTCGGGCACTGGAACCTGAATCCAGCGCGTCTGCCTATTCCGCCACCCGCGCATCTGGGTGATGGGTTAACTATAGACCATCCCGAGGGGTACCTCCGACCACCTCCGGGCGACGGGGTGCACTACTCCGCACCCAGCACGCGCAGCCCGTGTTCCTCCCTGAAGTACGCATAGTCCTTCAGGTTCAACGTCGCCAGCGGAAGGTCGTAGGTGAGACAGCAGGCCGCGATCCACATGTCATTGACCGGACGCGGAAGGCCGGCCTTCAGGCCTGCGGCCGAGAGCCTGCCCCAGGTAGCGGCCACCGCCTCGTCGCCGGGGAGTACCGGGATGCCCGACAGCCAGTCCGCGAGCTCCTGCCGGCGTCTCCCGCCCCAGTCACGAACCTCGCTCCACTTCGCCAGTTCGCCGAAGGTCACGAACGTGATCACCGGTCGCCGACCCACCAGGCGGCTCGCCAGCGGATCGGCCAACCTGCGCTTGTGAGTCAGCGAAGCAACGTCGGTGTCCAGGATGACAGGTTGCACCTTGCTCCCTCAGGCCACATTCCGCTGACGTTCGGCACGCACGAATGCCAGGAACTCGTCCAACTCCTCGTCCGACTCGAAGGTGTCGGCTTGGAGATCGTCGAGAGAGCGGATCGGCTGCGTGTTCTTGGCAGCCAGCAGTTCTTCCACCGTGACCCGGGGGCGCACGGACGGGTAGATCGGGCGTTCAGCTTCCGCAGCGCTCATGGGTGACCTCCCGCTGGCGATCGGCTGGGACTTACGGGAACCATGATAGGGCCCCACCACGGTGGGTGACTTCGTCGGCACTGAACGCGAAGGCATCGGGGCCGAGGAGTCAGTCGCTGCCGGAGAGGACGCCGGTGCGGACGGCGCAGAGGAAGGAGTTCCAGGCGGAGGCGGGAAAGACGAGGACCGGGCCGTCCGGGTCCTTGGAGTCACGAACGGGGATGAGGCCGGGAAGTCCGGGGGCCACCTCGATGCAGTTGCCGCCGTTGTTGCCGCTGTAGCTGCTCTTCCGCCAGACCAGCATGGCCAACTCCCTCATGAGCCCTACGCCGGAAAGTCGCCCTCACGGACGGCCGTCACGAAGGCTTCCCACGCGGCCGCCGGGAAAACGAGCGCCGGACCCTGCGGGTCCTTCGAGTCACGAACGGGGACGAGGCCGGGGAATCCGGGGGCCACCTCGATGCAGTTGCCGCCGTTGGTGCCGCTGTAGCTGCTCTTCCGCCAGGCGGCTGCGGCGAGCTCGTTCTTCGTCATCCCTGAACCCCTCCAGCGCCTCGGCGATCAGCCGAAGCGAGTCACTCTCTGACAGGCACTCGCCGCGGAGTCGATCATAGCGACGCTGGTGCCTGGCCACGGTGGCGGAATCATTGCTCAGATGCCCTCGATCGAGGCTCTCCGAGTAGACCAGGTGCTGCCCTTCCGGCAGTTCCAACAACACCATAGCCGTGTCGATGACAGTCCGCCGATTCGAAAACGGCACCACGTGAATGACGATGTTCCTAAGCTGCGCCACTCGCAGTAGATGCTCCATCTGACTTCTCATCACGCTCGGCCCACCCACGACCGCGCGGATGGCACTCTCATCGAGGATGACCAGCAGCAACGGCCCGTCGGCCGCGAGGAAACGGCTCTGCCGACTGAGTCGAGCCCTGGTCAGCTCTTCGATCTCCTCCGAGTTTCCGGCCGCATCGCCGGCCGCGAAGATCGCCCGCGCGTACTGCGGACACTGCAACAGGCCGTACATCACACTGTCCTGGTACGCCCTCAGCCCGATAGAAATGACCTCAGCGTCTGCATACTCCTGGAACCAATCCGGGTGCTCGATCGAGGCGCTCCAGTCGACCCGGCCGTACAGCCGCATCAACAGGTCCACAGCGTTCAACAGCCGACCCAGGTCCTCGACTTCCTCGATCGACGGCTTCCGCTTGCCGCTTTCGATCCGCGAGAGCACCGTCCGGTCGCAGTGCAGGAGCCTGCCGACCGCTTCCTGCGTGTAGCCCGCCGCCTCGCGGGCGTACTTGAGTTCCTCGCCGAACATGATCGCGGAGCTGGCGGTCGTCCCCCGCTTGGTCTTCCGCTGTGCCATGACTGCCCCCAGTTGTGCTCCGCACGTCCCGCACGTCGTTCTGGCGTCACCGTACCTCCGCAGCCTCGATGATTGACACCAGAACGCAGTCATTTGCATGCATAGCGTGATTGCGCACTACTCTCGCGCTCCCTCATACGCCCCCTGAGGTACTTCGCCATGCCCGTTTCGCGCCGCCCCCGCATGTTCTCTGCCCGGCTGGACTCCCGCACCGCCTCCACGCCGCTGGCCCGTCTCTTCCTGCGGGCCTACCTCGCCGGCCTCCCCTCCGGCGAGCGCTACGCCGACACCGCCGAACTCCTCCTCGGCGAACTCTTCGCCAACGCCGTCCAGCACTCCGACGCGCCCGACGACCGGTTGATCGGGGTCCGCTTCGCCGTCATCCGCGACCGCCTCCGCATCGAAGTCCACGACGCCGGCACCGGCCGCCCCTCCCTCCCCACCGCCCCCGCCGACGCCGACGCGGACGCGGAGTGCGGACGCGGGCTGTTCCTCGTCAACGCGCTGGCCGAGCGCTGGGGTTGCTGCCCCCGCTCCGGCGGCATCGGCAAGTTCGTCTGGGCCCTGATCGCCCCCGCCCCCGCGCCCACACCCGTGCCCGCGCCCACGCCCGCCCACGCGCCCGCCGCCCACGCCGTCTGAACGGAGGCCCCCACCATGCGACTCGCCCTCACCGCCCGGCACCTCCTCGACACCGCCGTCACCCCCGCCGCCGCCTACGCCACCCTCGCCCGCCGCACCGGCCACCCCCTGCGCGCCGCCCAGGCGGTCTGCGCCGCGCTCGGCATCCCCGCCGCCGAGGCCACCCGCCGCCTCGACGACTGCCACACCGCCCTCCTCGCCCACCCCCGCCCGGGCTCGGAGACCGACACCGGCGAACTCCTCGAAGCCCTCGGCGTCTTCGACGTCCCCGCCACCCTCACCGACACCGACCGCGCCGTCATCGACCTCTTCCTGACC
>NZ_JBHWCL010000017.1:0-5981 GCF_042735125.1 Kitasatospora sp. NPDC059599
TTTTTTATATCCTCCTCCTTTGCGGCGTTCGGGCCCCCGCGGCCGTCCCCGGGGCGCCCCGGCCCCCCCGGGGGGGGGGGGGGGGCCGCGCCGTGTTCCGGGCCGGTCTCAGTGGACGCAGAACTCGTTGCCCTCCGGGTCCCGCATGACGGTCCACGCGCCGCCCGGCTCCGCGACGTCCCGCAGGACGGTGGCGCCGAGGGCTTCGAGGCGGGTGACGGTGGCGGCGCGCCCGCCCGGGCCGGGGTGGAGGTCCAGGTGCAGGCGGTTCTTGGCCTGCTTGGGCTCGGGGACGGCCTGGAACAGGATGCGGCGGCCGAGGCCGGTGTCGGAGTCCGGGTCGTACGGGTCCTCGGGGTGGCGGACGGCGGCCAGCGTGCGCCAGGCGGCGTGGCCGTCCACCTCGGTGGTGGCGTCCGGGCCGACCGCGCCGGCGGCCAGCAGCCGGGTGACCAGCGGGCCGTGGTCCTCCAGTGCGTACTCCAGGGCGGCGGCCCAGAACGCGGCCTGGCGGTGCGGGTCGGCGCAGTCGATGACGAGCTTCCAGTGCAGCGGCATGCAACCGGTTGTATCGGTGACCCGTCCGACGGGCAATCACCGGCAGTCGGAAGGTGTCAAAAAGGTGCCTGTGTAGCCCAGTTGGCGGCGGGAATACTGGCTGGACGGAGAAGGGGGAGGGGACTCGACCGATGGTGCAACAGGATCCGCCCGGGGGTGTCGAGGCGCAGTTGCTGCCGGAGCTGTTCCGGACGGCGGACAACGCCTCGCTGGAGGGCCAGCGCGAGACGCTGCGCTGGTACCGCGGCCTGATCGCGATGCTGGTGGTCGCCGCGCTGATCGGGTCGTTCCCCGGCCCGGACCACGAGGGCGACTTCGACGTCTGGCCGCTGTTCTCGGTGGCCGCCTTCCTGGTCGCCGGCTACTTCTGGTCCCGGCTGCGCCGCAGCAACCCGCAGGGCCGCTGGTACGAGGCCCGGGCGGCGGCCGAGTCGGTCAAGACGCTGGCCTGGAAGTACACCGTCCGGGCCCGCCCGTTCGACGGCGAGGCGGAGTCCGCGGACGTCGACCGCGGCTACCTGCTGCAGGTCGAGGACGTCATGCGGGCCTTCGAGGACCCGGAGATCGTGCCTCCGGACACCGTCGCCGAGATCACCCCGGAGATGCGGCGGCTGCGCGCCGAGAGCCTGACCGCCCGGCGCACCCTCTACCTGCGCACCCGGGTCGAGGGCCAGCGCACCTGGTACCGCTCCCGGGCGGAGTCCTGCGACTCGCAGGCGGTCTCCTGGGGGCTCGGCATCGCGGCGCTGATCATCCTCGGTGCGGCGGCCGCCATCGCCCAGGCCACCGGTGCGCTGCAGGTGCACGTCTTCGGGGCCAGCTCGGCCGCGGCCGCGGCGATCATCGCCTGGACGCAGCTCAAGCAGCTCCGCCCGCTGGCCGCCGCCTACCAGCTGGCCGCGCGCGAACTGGAGAACGTCGGCAACCAGCTCTCCGACCTGGACGTCCGGGCGCCGGACGCCGAGGCGCGCTGGGCCCGGCTGGCCGCCGAGGCGGAGGACGCGGTCTCCCGCGAGCACACCACCTGGCGGGCCCGCCGGGCGTTCCCGCGCTGAGCACCTCGCGACAGCGGGCCCCTGCCGTGCCGCAGGGGCCCGCGCCAGTCCAACTCGGAGAAGGGACTGGGGAGATACCGCGAAGCGCGGGCCACGCCGGGACCACAGGTGTGCGGGGTGCGTGAGGGTAGAGCGGCGAGGTACGGACCGTAATCGTTACGTGTCCATGCCCTGGTTTCATCGCCTCCGCGCGACCCCTGTACCGCCGGAGGCCCCCCTTGCGCATTCTCCTGATCGCCAGCGCGTTCAACAGCCTGACCCAGCGCGTCCACACCGAGCTGCGCGAACGCGGCCACCAGGTCGCCGTGCAACTCGCACTCGGTGACGAGCAGATGAGGGACGGGGTGGCACGCACCGATCCCGAGCTGATCGTCTGCCCGATGCTGACCAAGGCCGTCCCGCGGGACATCTGGTCCACCCGGACCGTCCTGATCGTGCACCCGGGGCCCACCGGCGACCGCGGCCCCTCCTCGCTGGACTGGGCGATCACCGAGGGCGCGGAGCGCTGGGGCGTCACCGTGCTGCAGGCCGTCGAGGAGATGGACGCCGGCGACATCTGGGCGTCCGTCGACTTCCCCGTCCCCGACTGCGGCAAGAGCGAGCTGTACCGGGGCGAGGTCGCCGACGCCGCCGCGGAGGCCGTCCTGCTGGCCGTCCAGCGCTACGAGGGCGGGCTGTTCACCCCCGAACCGCTGGACTACGGCCGGCCCGACGTGCGCGGCGAGCTGCGGCCGCTGCTGCGCCAGGAGGCGCGTCGGATCGACTGGGAGCACGACGACACCGCCACCGTGCTGCGCAAGCTGCGGGCCGCGGACTCCCAGCCCGGCGTGCCGGACGAGCTGTACGGACGCGACTTCTTCCTGCACGGCGGCCACCCCGAGGACGAGCTGCGCGGCCCGGTGCCCGGCGCCGTGCTGGCCACCCGGGACGGAGCGATCTGCCGGGCCACCGCGGACGGCGCGGTGTGGATCCCGCAGCTGCGCCCGCGCCGCACCCCCGGCGGGCCCGCCACCTTCAAACTGCCCGCCGCGACGGTGCTCGCCGACGAGCTGTACCGGGTCCGCGAGGTGCCGGTGAGCCCGGCGTCGGCCGCCCGCCGCGGCACGTGGTCGGAGCTGCGCTACCGCGAGGAGGGCGACGTCGGCTACCTCGAATTCGCCTACCCGGGCGGGGCGATGAGCACCGAGCAGTGCCGCCGGCTGCTCGCCGCCTACCGGGAGGCGGCCGACCGGCCCACCTCGGTGCTGGTGCTCGGAGCGCCCCGGGACTTCTACTCCAACGGGATCCAGCTGAACGTCATCCAGGGCTCGGCCTTCCCGGCGCTGGAGTCCTGGGAGAACATCAACGCGATGGACGACTTCGTCGAGGCCGTCCTCACCACGACGGACAAGGTCACCGTCGCGGCCCTCGGCGGGAACGCGGCGGCCGGCGGGCTGATGGCGGCGCTCGCCGCCGACGAGGTGTGGTGCCGCGACTCGGCGGTGCTCAACCCGCACTACCGCCTGATGGGCCTGTACGGCTCCGAGTACTGGACGTACACCCTGCCGAACCGGGTCGGCGCCGAACGGGCCGAGCGGCTCACCACCGAGGCGCTGCCGGTCGGGGCCGAACACGCCCGCCGGATCGGCCTGGTGGACCGCACGTCCGGCGGGGACGCGGCGGAGTTCCGTCGCTGGGTGGTCCGGGAGGCCGCCGGCATCGCCGCCTCACCGGAGCTCACCGGGCGGCTGGTGGACAAGAAGCGCCGCCGCGCCGCCGACGAGGACGCCAAGCCGCTGGCCGAGTACCGGGCGGAGGAACTGCGGCGGATGCACGCCAACTTCTACCGGGCGGGCGAGCCGTACCACGGGCTGCGGCGGGACTTCGTGCACAAGGCGTGCCCGGCGGCCACGCCGGAGCACGTGGCCGGACTGCTCGGGCGGCCCGAGTAGGACGCGCCCGGGCCGCCTGGGCAGGATGCGCGCACGGTGACGCCCGGCCGGGGTGGGGCCCGGCCGGGCGTCCGCTCGCGTGCCGCCCGCCGCTCAGCGCCGGACGTCGGCTCCTCGCAGCCTTTGCTGCGGGACCAGGGGTTCCCGCGGCGGCCGGGGTGCCCGGGGCGCCCGCGGGGGCAGCGGGGCGGCCGGACCGGCCAGCAGGGGCTGCGCGTCGGGGCGGCTCGGGGAGACGGCGAAGGCGAGCGAGCCGAAGAAGACGTAGCAGCCGAGCCCGACCCCGAGCGGGAAGATGAACTGCAGCGCCATCACACCGTCCTGCGTGGAGTGCGAGAAATCCACCTGGACCGACAGCGCCGCCATGCCCGTGTAGTGCATGGCGCAGACCGCCACACCCATCACCGGCGCGGCCGCCAGGACGGCGAGCGTGCCCCGGATGTTCAGCGCGGCCCAGAGCGCGGCCGTCGCCGCGACCACGGCGATGGCGACCGAGAGCGCCACCGTCACGTGGTCGTAGCCGAGTTGACCGGGCAGGACCATCGCGGCCATGCCCAGGTAGTGCATCGCGGCGACCCCGAGGCCGGTGGTCAGCCCGCCGATCAGCAGGGCGAGCGCGGGGCGCCGGCGCCAGTACCCGACGGTGAAGAGCCCGACGCCGACGAAGGCGACGGCGACCAGCAGGCTGAGCACGGTCAGCCCCGGCTGGTAGCTGATCTCGACGCCGGTCACGGAGAAGCCGAGCATCGCGATGAAGTGCATGGACCAGATTCCGGCGCCGAGCGAGGTGGACGCGAAGAGCAGCCAGACGGCCCGGGTGCGGCCCGTCGAGACGAGCGACCAGCGGGCGCTGCGCAGGGCCACGAAGGCGCCGAGGCAGGCGACGAAGTACGAGACCGCCGGTGTCACCCAGCCGTGGTCGGCATGGTGGATCTCACCCAATTGAGCTCCCTGGAGGCGGGGTTGAGGGCGCCAGGGCTGGGGCGGACGCGGGTCGGCCGGGGGCGGCCGGGGAGGGCGTGCGGAAACGGGCACGCGAACGGGTACGGGGTCCGCCGAGGGGAGCCTGGCGTGTGGTGCCCCTGACAACGGGGGAGAGTAGGCCACTGCCCGGCGGTCGCACAATGTTCGTGGTTTTCGTGAAATCCCAGGTCAGGATGGACCTTTACGGCGCCTGCATGATCTTGGCACCAACCCCTGACACCGCCTGCGCACGGCCCCCGGGCCCGTTCGTGCCTTACTCCAACGGCGCTAGCCCGAACGGGTGGCCCGCCGGGTCGATCAGCACCTTGAGCGTGCGCCCGTGCTGGTACGCGGGCTGGGTGGCGCCGAGCGCGAGGGCCTTCGCCGTCGACTCCTCCAGGTCGTCCACGTAGAAGTCGAGGTGGAAGTGCTTGCTCCCGTCCGGCTCCGTCCACGGCTCCGGCCGGTACCCGTTCACCCGCCCGAAGCCCAGCGGGCTGCCGCCCTCGGGGTTGTCGAGGATCGCGAAGTTCTCGTCCACGTGCCGGGTCTCCCACCCCAGCAGCTCGCCGTAGAACGACGCCAGCGCGACCGGGTCGGCGCAGTCGATGGTGACCATGGCGAGCCGGGCGAACCCGGTGTCGCCCTGCCCGGGCTGTCCGGACTGCTCGGACGGCGCGGACTGCTCGGAGACGAGGTCGGACATGGCTGGTCGGCCCTTCTGGGAGTCGAGACCTGAGGCCCATCACCAATATGTCACCGGGCCGAAGCTCCGGCGCGGCGGCGGATCCCATTTTCCTTAGCGAGAGTAATGACGTAAGCTAAAGAGATGCCCGAGATGTCCGAGCAGGACCTCGCAGCGATCAGTCAGCTGCGGTCGTCCACGATGCGCCTCTCCCGACGACTCAAACACCAGCGGGTGGAGGAGTCGCTCAGTCCCACCGAGATGGGAGTGCTGGGCACCCTCGCCCGGTGCGGGAAGGCGACGCCGGGTGAGCTCGCCCGGAAGGAGCACGTACAGCCTCCTTCGATGACCAGGATCGTCGCGATGCTGGAGGAGAAGGGGCTGGTGCGGCGGGAGCCGCACCCCGAGGACCGCCGTCAGGTGGTCGTCAGCAGCACCGAACAGGCCGAGACGATCCTCGCGGAGAGTCGCCGGCGCAGGAACGTCTGGCTCGCCGAGCTCGCCCAGGGGCTCGACGAGGAGGAATGGGCCGTCCTCCGGGAGGCCGCGCCCGTGCTCTACAAGCTCGCACACCTCTAGGCACACCGAACCCGGCCGGCCCGGCCGGGACGGACCCCGCGGAGAAGGGACACCGCATCACCGCAGGACCGACCACCGACACCAGGAGCGGGGCGGGCCCCCCCCACGCCGGCTCGCCCCGCGCGCGGGCCCCCATGAACCCCCCCCCCCCCGCCCCCCCCGCCCCCCCCCGATCCGGCGAACCCCCCCCCCACCCCCCCCCCGCCCCCG
>NZ_JBHWCL010000017.1:5991-93008 GCF_042735125.1 Kitasatospora sp. NPDC059599
TGTTTCTTATATTTTATTTTTACCTCAACAGCTCCTGGTGCTGCGCGCGCCCCTCCCGGGCGCCCCCCCCGCCGCGAGGGGAGACCACAGTGACACCGCCGGCCGCAGCCAGCGCCGCCGCCATCCGTACCGACGACCCGACCAACGACCCCGCCGCGGACCGCGCCGGGGCCGCCGACGCCCAGGCACCCGCCCCCACGGGGCTGCCCGGCAGCGGCGACGACGACCCCGACGAACGCACCGCGGCGGACTCCGCCGCTCAGGGCCGGACCCACCCGGCCGCATCCCCGACAGGCGCCCGCTTCACCAGGCCCGGGGGGATGTTCTCCTCCCTGCGTGTTCGCAACTACCGCTACTACTTCGCCGGCCAGGTGGTGTCCAACACCGGTACCTGGATGCAGCGGATCGCCCAGGACTGGCTGGTGCTGAGCCTCACCGGCAGCCCGCTCGCGGTCGGCATCACCACCGCCATGCAGTTCCTGCCGATGCTGCTGCTCGGCCTCTTCGGCGGCGTGCTCGCCGACCGGATGCCCAAGCGCCGGCTACTGATCTACACCCAGGGCGCGATGGGCCTGCTGGCCGCGGGACTCGCCGTGCTGACCGTCGGCGGCGTGGTGACGCCCTACTACGTGTACGCCTTCGCCCTGCTGCTCGGCCTGGTCACCGTGGTGGACAACCCGACCCGGCAGGCCTTCGTCTCCGAGATGGTCGGGCCCAAGGACCTCGCCAACGCGGTCAGCCTGAACGCCGCCAACTTCCAGACCGCCCGCCTGGTCGGCCCCGCCGTCGCGGGCCTGCTGATCGCCGCGGTCGGCAGCGGCTGGGCCTTCGCGGTCAACGCGCTGTCCTTCGTGGCCGTGATCGGCGGACTGCTCGCGATGCGGGAGGGCGAACTGCGCCCGACCGAGCCGATCGCCCGCGAGAAGGGGCAGCTGCGCGAGGGCCTGCGGTACGTGAAGGAGCGGCCCGAACTGCTCTGGCCGATGGTGCTGGCCGGTTTCATCGGGACCTTCGGCTTCAACTTCCCGACGCTGCTCGCCGGATTCGCCCACGACACGTTCAAGGTCGGTGCCGGCCAGTACGGCCTGCTGAACACCGCGATGGCGGTCGGCTCGCTGGCCGGCGCGCTGCTCGCCGCCCGCCGGGGCGCGCCGAGGCTGCGCCGGCTCGTCGTCGCGGCGCTGGCCTTCGGCGCGCTGGAGGTGACCGCCGCCTTCGCACCCGGCTACTGGACCTTCGCGCTGCTGCTGACGCTGATCGGGGTCTTCGGGCTGAGCTTCAACACCTCGGTCAACTCGATGCTGCAGCTGGCCACCGACCCCGCGATGCGCGGCCGGGTGATGGGCCTGCTGGTGCTGGTCTTCACCGGCGGCACGCCGATCGGCGCCCCGGTCGTCGGCTGGGTGACCGCCTCGTACGGGCCCCGGACCGGCCTGCTGGCCTGCGGACTGGTGTCCGCGCTGGCCGCCGCCGTGGTCGGCCTGGTGCTGGCCCGCAGCGCGGACCTGCGGGTGCGCTTCGACCTGCACCCGGGCCGCGGCGGCCGCGTGGTCGCCGTCGTGCCGCGCACCGCGCCGACGCGCAAGTCCCAGCTGGCCGCAGCCTGCTGACGTGACGTCGAACCCCCCGGGCCCGCCCCGGGGGGTTCCCGACGTCAGAGCCGGATGGCGAGGACCTGGCCGGGCCAGACGCCGCCCGGCTGCTCGACCTCGAAGCCCTCGGTCTCGGTGAAGCCGAGCGCCCGGTACTGGGCGACGAGCTTGCGGTCGGCGCCGCCGTAGCAGTCGACCCGCAGCAGGCCGATGCCGCGCCGCCGGGCCTCCTCGACCGCGTCGGCGATCAGCGCGGCGCCGATGCCCGAGCCCTTGCGGGTGCGGTCCGTGACCAGGTTGCGGACGAACAGCTCGCGCTCGTCCACGGCCGGGACGTACGAGCCGCACTCCTCGGACAGCACGCAGGAGCCGACCGTACGGCCCCCGCCGTCCACGGCGAGGCGGATCAGGAACGGCTCGCGGCCGTACCGCTCGACGTGCTCGACCCGCTCGGGCGTGGTGCTGAACGGCTGGTCGCCCCACTGGCCGGTGCGGTCCCGGCCGGCCAGCCAGGCCACGGCGCCGTCGAGCAGGGCGAGGATGTCCGGGACGTCCTCGGGGCCTCCGGTGCGGATCTTCAAGCTGCTGGAATCGATCACGGACCCGTTCTAGCCCAATGCCGCGCGGGTGGGAAGACGGCGCTGCCGGGGACCGCCCCCGCAGGGGCGGAGCGGTCGCCGGGGCCGTAGGGGGCGGAGCGGCGGCAGGGGTCGCAGGAGCCGTAGGAGCCCCTCGAGGCCGCCGGGGTCCGCACCGGGCGCTCCGCGCGGGAGGATGGGCCCATGAGGCTCTTCGTGGCGGTGCTCCCGCCGGCCGAGGCGTTGCAGGGGCTGTCCGACGCGGTCGCGCCGGTGCGCGGGCTGCCCGGGGCGGACCGGCTGCGCTGGACCACCGTCGCCGGCTGGCACCTCACCCTGGCCTTCCTCGGTGCGGTCCCCGCCGAGCGGCTGCCCGAGCTGGAGGAGGCCCTGGCCGCCGTCGCCGGGGTGCACCCGGCGCACCGGCTGCGCATCGCGGGCGCCGGGCGGTTCGGCGACCGGGTGCTGTGGGCCGGCGTCGAGGGGCGGACCCGGGAGCTGCGCCGGCTGGCCGAGGCCGTCGCCGAGGCCACCGCCGAGGTGGTCGGGGAACCGGCCGACACCTTCGCCTTCCACCCGCACCTCACCCTCGCCCGGGCCGGCTCCACCCGCGGCCACCGGCGCGCCGTCCAACGGGTCGCGGCGGCCGAGCTGGAAGGCCTGGCGGCGGCGCTGGCGGACTACCGGGGGCCGGAGTGGGAGGCCGCCGAGCTGCACCTGATGAAGAGCGACCTGGACGGCGGCTTCGCGCACTACGAGTCACTGGGATCCTGGGCGCTGGCCGACCGGGACTGAGCCCCCGGGCGCCCTCGCCGTCCGGCGGCGCGGACGGCGGAGGTACTCTCGTTGACCGTGGATCCCAAGACTCGTATGCGCATCGTCTCCGGCACGCTGGTGCTGCTGCTGATCGTCGTGCTGTTCAGCTCACTCGCCGGTCGCTGAGGCCGCCCGGCGGGCACGCCTGCCGGGCGCGGTTGCCGGGGTCGGCCGCCGGGGCCGTATGCCGGGGTCGGCCGACGGGCCGGTGGCCGACGGCGGCCCCTGCCCGGTCCGGGCCCGGCCCCGCCCCGAACGGCCGTGAGGGCCACCACCCCGGGTGGGTGGTGGCCCTCACGCATGCCTCAGCGGGTGCTCAGAGCTGCTCGACCACGTAGTCGATGCAGTGGGTGAGCGCCTCGACGTCCGCCGGGTCGATCGCCGGGAACATCGCGATGCGCAGCTGGTTGCGGCCCAGCTTGCGGTACGGCTCGGTGTCCACGATGCCGTTGGCACGCAGTGCCTTGGCGACCGCGGCGGCGTCCACCGACTCGTCGAAGTCGATGGTGCCGACCACCTGGGAGCGCTCGGCCGGGTTCGCCACGAACGGGGTGGCGAAGGAGGACTTCTCGGCCCAGCCGTACAGCCGGGACGAGGAGTCGGCCGTCCGGGCGACGGCCCAGTCCAGCCCGCCGTTGCCGTTCAGCCACTCCAGCTGGTCGGCCAGCAGGAAGAGCGTGGAGATCGACGGGGTGTTGTACGTCTGGTCCTTCGACGAGTTGTCGATGGCCGTCGGCAGCGAGAAGAACGGCGGAACGTAGCGGCCGGAGGAGGCGATCTCGGCGGCGCGCTCCAGGGCGGCCGGGGAGAAGGTGGCCAGCCACAGGCCGCCCTCGGAGGCGAAGGACTTCTGCGGGGCGAAGTAGTAGACGTCCGTCTCGGTGATGTCCACCGGCAGGCCGCCGGCGCCCGAGGTGGCGTCCACCAGGACCAGCGAGCCCTCGTCCGCGCCCACCGGGCGCCTGATCGGCATCGCGACGCCGGTCGAGGTCTCGTTGTGGGTGAGTCCGTAGACGTCCACGCCGGCCTCGGCGACCGGCAGCGGGTGGGTGCCCGGGGCGGACTTGATCACGCTCGGCTCGCCGAGCCACGGCGCGGCCTTGACCGAGGAGCCGAACTTCGAGGAGAACTCGCCGAAGTCCAGGTGCTGGGACTTCTCCCGGACCAGGCCGAAGGCGGCGATGTCCCAGAAGGCGGTGGAGCCGCCGTTGCCGAGCACCACCTGGTAGTCCTCGGGGAGCGAGAAGAGGCTGCTCACGCCCTCGCGCACGCGCTTGACCAGGTTCTTGACCGGGGCCTGGCGGTGGGAGGTGCCGAGCAGGGAGGTCTGGGTGGCGGCGAGGGCACTCAGGGCCTCGGGGCGCACCTTGGACGGTCCGCAGCCGAAACGGCCGTCTGCGGGCTTGATGTCAGCGGGGATCCGGATCTGAGCCACGCGCGCAGCCTACCGGCCGGGCACCGGGCGGGGGTACGGTCGTCCGCCCGCTGAGACTGTGATCTTGGCTGCTCGGAGACGCCGACAGCGGGCCCGGTCGAGACCGGACCCGCTGCTCAGAGGCACTGTTCGGACGTACGTCCGGTGCGGTCAGTGACCGATGGCGTCCCAGCCCTCGATCGCCTCGGGGCGGCGCGGGCCGGGGCCGATGTAGCGCGCGGAGGGGCGCACGAGCCGGCCCGTGCGCTTCTGCTCCAGGATGTGCGCCGACCAGCCGGCGGTGCGGGCGCAGGTGAACATCGACGTGAACATGTGGGCCGGAACCTCGGCGAAGTCCAGCATGATCGCGGCCCAGAACTCGACGTTGGTGGCCAGCACGCGGTCGGGGCGGCGGTTGTGCAGCTCCTCCAGCGCGGCCTTCTCCAGCGCCTCGGCGACCTCGAAGCGCGGCGCGCCGAGCTCCTTGGCCGTGCGGCGCAGCACGCGGGCGCGCGGGTCCTCGGCGCGGTAGACGCGGTGGCCGAAGCCCATCAGGCGCTCGCCCTTGTCCAGGGCGTTCTTGACCCACGCGGTGGCGTCGCCGGTGCGCTCGATCTCCTCGATCATGCCGAGCACGCGGGAGGGCGCGCCGCCGTGCAGCGGGCCGGACATCGCGCCGACCGCACCGGACAGGGCGGCCGCCACGTCCGCGCCGGTGGACGCGATGACCCGGGCGGTGAACGTGGAGGCGTTCATGCCGTGCTCGGCGGCCGAGGTCCAGTAGGCGTCGACGGCCTTGACGTGCTTCGGGTCCGGCTCGCCCCGCCAGCGGATCATGAACCGCTCGACGACCGTCTCGGCCTTGTCGATCTCGCTCTGCGGGACCATCGGCAGGCCCTGGCCGCGGGCGGACTGGGCGACGTAGGACAGGGCCATCACGGCGGCGCGGGCGAGGTCGTCGCGCGCCTGCTCGGCGGAGATGTCCAGCAGCGGCTTGAGGCCCCAGACCGGGGCGAGCATGGCGAGGGCGGACTGCACGTCGACCCGGATGTCACCGGAGTGCACCGGGATCGGGAACGGCTCGGCGGCCGGCAGCCCGGGGTTGAACTTGCCGTCGACCAGCAGGCCCCAGACGTGGCCGAAGGAGACGTTGCCGACCAGGTCGTCGATGTCGACACCGCGGTACCGCAGGGCGCCGCCTTCACGGTCGGGCTCGGCGATCTCGCTCTCGAACGCGACGACTCCCTCAAGCCCGGGTACGAAATCGGACATGCGACGGCTCCTTCAGTTCTGTGATCGGCGCTCCGCCGTGGTGGGGCGGCGCGCCAGTGACCGAATCGTGGTTGGCACTGGGTGCCAGAGTGACAGGCACGGGGTGCATTGCGCCATACACCACCGTGGTGATGTTCGCCCCGTGCCCGCTTGACTTTTCCGTCGAGGGTCGGTCGTGCCCGGGAGAAAACACGGAACCAGGCACCCGGTTCCGGACAATTCCCCGTACGACGGTCGGCCAAGCGGTGGCGAGTCACCTTATCTCCCACCGCGGTTTGTCCGGAGGTAGCGGTGCCGGCCGCTTGTCGTACGGGATGATGTTGGCGTGCAGACCCCGGAACGCGCCCAGTCGACGCCCCCGAGCCCCGCCACCCGGACCCCGTCCGGCGCGGCCCGCCCCGGCCCGGACCCCACCGTGATGCGCGAGCACTACGTCCACGAGGGCCTGGTCGAGGAACAGCTCGCGCCCGACCCGATCGGCCAGTTCACCCACTGGTTCCACGACGCGGACGACGCCGGAGTGACCGAACCCAACGCGATGGTGCTCTCCACCGCCGACGCCGACGGCCGGCCCAACTCGCGCACCGTCCTGCTCAAGGGCTACGACGCGCGCGGCTTCGTGTTCTTCACCAACTACGGCTCCCGCAAAGGCTCCGAACTCGCCGCCAACCCGCACGCCGCGCTGCTCTTCCCGTGGATCGCGCTCGCCCGCCAGATCATCGTCCAGGGCCGGGTGGAGAAGGTCGGCCGGGACGAGACCGCCGCCTACTTCCGCACCCGCCCGCACGGCTCCCAACTGGGCGCCTGGGCCAGCGAGCAGTCCAGCCCCGTCGACGGGCGCGAGGTCCTCGAACGGCGCTACGCCGAACTGGAACGCCGCTACCCGGAGGGCGAGGGCGTGCCCGTCCCGCCGTTCTGGGGCGGGTACCGGGTGATCCCGGAGACCGTCGAGTTCTGGCAGGGGCGCGAGAACCGCCTGCACGACCGGCTCCGCTACCTCGCCGACCCGACGAGCCCGACGGGGTGGCGGGTGGAGCGGCTCTGCCCGTGATCGCCGGGGGTCGGCGCGCCGTACGCCGGATGACTCCGGCGCACGCGGGTAGGTAGGTGGGGCCCGATCCACCCGTCTCCGAAGGGGCTCGGACTTCAGATGCGTGAGGCCGCGATCACCGGATCCGATGCCGCTGTCGAACTCCCGTCCGCCGAACCGGATCCCGACCGCTCCGGACCCTCGCTCGACGAGCTCCTGGCCCGCTGCACGCCCGAGGCCGTCGGACGGCTGATGCGCCGGGTCGGCCTCGTCGGCGAAGGCCCCGGCACCGCGTCGGTGATGCGGTTCCAGTCCGCCATCTGACCGGTCGGACCCTTGCCGTCACCGGCCGTCGGGCCGGATGCGCCGCCTCCGCCACGGCTTTCCCCAACCCCCGGTACGGTAGCCACGTCGGCCGACCGGGGGGTGCCGTGGAGCCCTTGTTCTTCTTCAGTTACGCGCGGCGGGACCACCTCGCCGGCGGTGCCTTCGTCGATCAGTTCTTCCACGACCTCAAGGACGAACTCGCCCGGATCGAGCCCACGGTCGGCGCCGCCGAACTCGGCTACCGCGACACCGAATGGCTGCGCGTCGGCGACGACTGGGAGCGACAGCTCTCCGGAATGCTCGCCTCCTGCCGCAGCATGGTGGCGCTGTACTCCCCGGCCTACTTCGAGAGCCCGTACTGCGGCAAGGAGTGGACGGCCTTCCACGAACGGGTCGGTCGGCACCGGGAGTTGACCGGGGAGGTGGTTCCGGCGCTGATCCCGGTGCTGTGGGAGCCGCCGTCGCAGGAGCTGCCCGCCGAAGTGCGGCGGATCCAGTACGTCCAGCACGACATGGGCGAGGACTACGCCGCCGGAGGGCTGCACGCACTGCTGCGCGCGGCGCCGTACGGGCCGGACTACCTGAGGGTGGTCCGGGTCATCGCCGAGCGGGTGCGCGAAGCCGTGGTGCGGCCGGTCACGGCGCTGACAGCGCTGGACCTCGGCGCGGTGGAGGGCTGCTTCCCGCTGCCCGCCGCCGACCCGGCGCCGACCCGGACCGGCCTGGTCCGGCTGTTCGTGGCGGCAGACCGGGCGCGGCCGGGTGCCCCCGCGCCGCAGGGGCCGTACCGCGGCGGCTGGTACGGCCCGCAGCCCTGGGACTGGGCGCCCTACCACCCGCCGAGGATGCCCTCGCTGGTCGCGCGCGCCCAGCAGGTGATCACCGGGGCCGGCCACATCACGACCCTGGACGAGGTCGGGCCCGGCCTCGTCGCCGACCTGGACCAGGCCCGGGAGAACAACCAGGTCAGCCTGCTGCTGGTGGACCCGTGGACGGCGGGGCGGGAGCCGTACCGGCAGGCACTGCGCGAGTACGACGGCCAGAACCACCCGGTCACCGGAGTGCTGGTGCCCGCCGGCACCGACGACCCGCCCGAGGGGCCGGCCCGCGCGCACCTGTGGGGCGGGGTGCGCGCGGTGTTCCCGCGCAACTGGTTGCACCGTTCGGGACCCGAGCCGCTCTTTCGGGTGCACGTCACCCGGGAACGCTTCGAGAGTGAACTCCTCAGAGCCGTGACCGTGGCGCAGAACCGCCTGTTGGACGAGGAGGACGTCACCGATCCGGTTGCCGCCCGCGCGTCGTTCGGGCTCGGTACGGAGGCGGCGGGCATACCTGGACTGACCATCCCGGCCTGGCCGCCGTCGGAAGCGGAGGACCTGCCGCCCCGGCCGAGCCGGCCGCCCGGAACCGCTTCCGACCACCCGCGTGAAGGAGACCCGCAGCGATGACCGCCGACCAGGCCGTACTGGCAGACGCCGGAACCGCCGCCCCGCCGGCGACCGGCTCGGTCGTCACGTTCTACTCCTTCAAGGGCGGCACCGGCCGGACCATGGCCCTGGCCAACCTCGGCTGGATCCTGGCCAGCCAGGGACTGCGCGTCCTGGTGGTCGACTGGGACCTCGAAGCCCCGGGCCTGCACCGGTACTACCACCCGCTGCTGATCGACCCCGAACTGCGGGACACCCCGGGCCTGATCGACCTGCTGCGCGCCTACGTCGACCAGGCGCTGCCCCGCTCCGGTGACGCCCCCGCCGCCGGGCCGAGGGAGTGGCTCACCGTGCCCGGCCGACTCGACGGCTACCTGTGCGGCCTCGCCCTCGACCTGCCGTCCGACGGCCGACTCGACCTGATGCCGGCGGGGCGGCAGAACGGGGCCTACTCGGCGGCCGTCACCAGTTTCAACTGGCGGAGCTTCTACACCCGGGCGGACGTCCGGGGAGCGGAGTTCCTGACGACGCTGCGGGAACAATGGATCGGCTCGTACGACTACGTGCTGATCGACAGTCGAACCGGGGTGAGCGACACCTCGGGCATCTGCACCGTACTGATGCCCGACAGCGTCGTCGACTGCTTCACCCTCGGTGCCCAGAGCATCCGCGGCGGCGTCGACGCGGCCCGCGCCATCGCCGAGGCCGACATCCGGGAGATCCGGGTGCTCCCGGTGCCGATGCGGGTCGAGGAGACGGAGCGAGCCGGGCTCGCCGCCGGTCGCGACCTCGCCCACGAGGCCTTCGCGCCGTACCTGGACCGCTGGCTCGGGTCGGCACGCCGGGACGCGTACTGGCGGGACGTGGAGGTGCCCTACAAGCCCTTCTACGCCTACGAGGAGGTGCCGGCGACGGTCGTCGACCGGCCCGGGCAGGACCGCAGCCTGCTCGGCGCCTTCGAACGGCTCGCGGACTGGCTCACCGAAGGGCGCGTGCGGGAGCTCGCGCCCGTCCCGGACCGGGTCCGCCGTCGGCTCTACGCCGCCTATCTGCGGCCCGGGCGGGCCAGGTCCCGCCGGGTGCAGGTGAGTTACGCCCCCGGGGACCGGCCCTGGGCGGAGTGGGCAGCCGCCGCCATGGCCGGATTCGGCTACCTGGCCTCCCTGCACAGCGCGGCCACGCCGCTGGACGACGCCGGCGCACTCCCGGAGGCCGACGGGCCCGCCGAGGGCGACGGACGGGTGCTGGCACTGCTGTCGCCCGAGTACCTGGCGCTGCCCCGGGCGGGCGAGTTGTGGCGCCGGCTCCGTGCGGGGGAGGACGGCGCGCTGCTGGCGGTGTCGGTGACGGCGGAGCCGCTCGACGGGGACCACGGGGAACCGTTCGACGGCGGACCGGTCGCGGTCGGGACGGCGGTCCGACTCGCGGGCTGCCCCGCCGAGCAGGCGGAGTCCCGACTGTTCGAGCTGATCGGTCCGCCACCCGGCGCCGGGCGCTGGGTCGGGGCGGAGGAGGAGCCCGCCCCGCCGCCCGCCCGCTACCCCGACGGCCGCCCGCCGGTGCACACGCTGCCACCGCGCGACCCGGCCTTCACCGGCCGCGGCCGACTGCTCGATCGCCTGCGGGACGGCTTCACGGCTCCCGGTCAGGCCCGCTCCGTCCAGGTGCTGTACGGCATGGGCGGAGTGGGCAAGTCGCAGACCGCCGCCGAGTACGCCCACCGCTTCGCGGCCGCGTACGACGTCGTGTGCTGGATCCGGGCCGAGGAACCGGCCGGCGTCCCGCAGCAGCTCGCCGACCTCGCCACCAAGCTCGGGCTGACCGTCGACGACGACGTCCAGCGGGCCGCCGCCGACCTGCTGCGCCACCTCGACCGGGCCCAACCGGGCCGGCCCTGGCTCCTGGTCTACGACAACGCCGAAGACCCGGACCGGCTGGCCCGCTGGCTGCCCGCGGGAACGGCCGACGGGCACGTGCTGGTGACCTCGCGCAACCGGCGCTGGGCACGGCACCCCGGCCGCGCGGAGGTCGCGGTCTTCGACCGGGCCGAGAGCGTGCAGCTGATGCGGCAGTTCAACCCGGCGATGCGGCCGGCCGACGCCGACCGCATCGCCGAACTGCTCGGCGACCTCCCGCTCGCCGTCGGCCAGGCCGCGCGGTGGCTGCAGGAGACACCGATGCCGGCCGCCACGTACCTGCGCATGCTGGGCGAGGCCCTCACCGAGGTGCTGGACCGACCGGTTCCCGGCGAGTTCTCCACCGCCACTGCCGCCACTGCCGCCACGGCCCGGATCGCCGGCGCCGACCTGCGCCGGATCAACGCCCCGGCGATGCGACTGCTGGAACTGTGCGGCTTCCTGGGGCCGGACGCCATCCCCGTCGACCTGTTCTACTGCGAACCGGCCGTTCGGGCGATCAGGCCGCCGCAGGGCGAGGACGAGCGGATGGCGATCGGGGAGATCCTGCGCACCGTCAACCAGTACGGCCTGGTCCGCTACGACGCCGAGGGGGGCGGGACGCTCGGGGTGCACCGGATCGTCCAGGCGCTGCTGCGCGACCAGGTGGCCGCGGCCGACCGGCCGGCCGTCCGGGCCGCCGTGCACGGGGCGTTGGCGGCGGTCGGCACCGGAGCCCCGGAGAAGCCGGCGGACTGGCCCGGGTTCGCGGCGCTGCTGCCGCACCTGGAGCCGTCCGGGGCGGTGGAGAGCACCGATCCGCAGGTGCGGCGCTGGATCACCGACACGGTCCGCTACCAGCGCCACCGCGGGCTGCTGGACGCCGCGCGTGAGCTGGCCGAGCAGGCGCTCGCGCACTGGCCCGACGAGGAAACGGCGGCGCTGCTGATGCGGGTCGAGCTCGGCAACGTGCTGCGGCTGCAGGGCGCCGCGCAGGAGGCGCACCGGATCGACCGGGAGGCGTGGGAACGACTGACCGAACTGCTCGGCCCCGACCACGAGAACACCATCGCCGCAGCCGGCGGACTCGGTGGCGACCTGCGCCAACTCGGCCGCTACACCGAGGCGCAGGCGCTCGACCGGCAGACGCTGGAAGCCGCCGAGCGCGTCCTCGGACCGAACCACCTCCGCACCATGATGATCCTCAACAACCTGGCCCTCTCCGACTTCCTGGCCGGCGACCTCGGCAGCGCCGTCGAACGGCACTCGACCGCCCTGGCCCGCCAGCGGGCGGAGCTCGGTGCCGACGCCCTGAACACCCTCGGCTCCGAACTCAACCGGGCCCGCGCCCTGCGGGAGGCCGGCCGGTACGAGGAGTCCCGGGCGGTGTTCGCGGACGTCGTCGAGCGCTCCCGCGCGAGCCTCGGCGAGGACCACGACAGCACCTGCCGGGGCCTTCGCCACCTCGGCGGCGTCCTGCTGCGGCTCGGCCGGTACGAGGAGGCACGGGCGGCCGACGAGGAGGCGTACCGCAGGCTGCTGGCCCGGCACGGGGCCGACCACCCGGAGACCGCCGCCGCCGCCGGGAACCTCGCCGCCGACCTCGCCGCGCTGGGCCGGACCGGGCGGGCGGTCGAGCTGGCCCGGGCGGTGGTCGAGTACCACCGCAGCCACCTCGGCGAGGAGTACCCGACCACCCTGCTCGCCGCCGGGAACCTCGCGGTGCTGCTGCGGCGGGACGGCCGTACGGAGGAGGCCGTGGAACTGTCCGGGCGGGTGCTGGAGGGGCTGCGGGCGCACCTGGGAGAGCAGCACCGGTATGTCGGGGCGGCGCTGCTGAACCACGCCAACTCGCTGCTGGCGGTGGGTGATCCGGACGGCGCCCGGGAGCTCGACGAGCAGGCGGCGGCGGTGCTGGCGCGGACGCTGGGACCGGACCACCCGGACACCCGGGGGGCGTTCGGCAATCTGGCGCTGAGCCGGGCCGGCCGTGACGCCGGTGTGTCCGGCGCTGCCGGGCGGGTGGACATCTTCGTGGAGGCGCCGCCGGTGTGATCACTGATCCGTGAACGGCCCGTGCGCCGGTCGGAGTTCGCCCGTCGTGCCGGGCGGCCACGGCCCGGTGTGTCCGAGGCGGTCGACCGCCCGGTGGACGGCGTTGCGGTTCCCGTTGTCGCCTTTCGCCGAGGAGTCGGATCGTCCCGTCCGTGGAACCGGGCGGGTCGGGCGCCGCGGCTGAGCGCACTGGGCCGTTCGGAGTCGCCGGGTACCGCACCGCCTCGCCCGCGTTCGGGAGCGGGCGCGAAAAGGCTCGAACACCTGCCCCTGCCAACGCGCTTCGGCGTGCGCCATGGCGAAGTGCGCGACCGCTGAACGGGTGAATTATTGGGGCTCTGCGCGCCGTGGTACGGCGTCGACCGGGTGGGCAGCCCAACTTGAGGAGGCAAGGTGCCGCGCGGAGACCGCGCTGGCACTACATTGGTCGCAACCGGGTGGCCTACCCGCACTCGGCAGGTCCTAACCGCGTCTAAGGAAACGAATATGACTCCGGTAACCAGCACCAGGCCCGCCGGCAACCTCACTGACACTCAGGAGGCGCCGGAACGCCCGTACCTCGCCGAACTCGCCGCCCTGGGCGCGGAAGAACTCGCCGCCCGGCTGCGCCGAGCCCTCCCAGGCACGGGATCCGGCGTCGTGCCGGTCGCGGCCTTCAACTCGTCGATCTGACCCGGCCCCGAACACCGAACGGATCCCAGGCCCAGTCGAACCCGCCACACCCATGATGACGCGAATTCCGGTGCCACTGACGCAATTCGTGGTCAAGATGCACAGCCGGTGCGATCTCGCCTGCGACCACTGCTACGTCTACGAACACGCGGACAGCAGCTGGCGCACCCGCCCCAAGGTCATCGGGGACGAGATCCTGACCAGAGCCGCCGAGCGGATCGGCGAGCACGCGGCCGCCCACCGGTTGTCCGCCGTCCGGGTCGTCCTGCACGGGGGAGAACCCCTGCTCGCCGGCCCGGACCGGTTGCGCCACGCCGCCGAAGCACTCCGAGCGGCCCTCCCACCGGGCTGCGGCCTCGACCTGCGCATCCACACCAACGGCGTGCTGCTGAGCCGCACCTTCCTCACGCTGTTCGCGGAGCTGGACGTCAAGGTCGGCATCTCGCTGGACGGCGACCGCGTGTCCAACGACCGCCACCGGCGCTTCGCCGACGGACGCAGCAGCCACCCCCAGGTGCTGCGGGCGGTCGCGCTGCTGAACGAGCCCGAGTACCGCCGCCTGTTCGCCGGGCTGCTGTGCACCATCGACGTCGAGAACGACCCGGTGGCCGTGTACCGGGCACTGGCCGAACTCCGCCCCCCGGCAGTGGACTTCCTCCTTCCGCACGCCACCTGGGACGAGCCGCCGAAACGGCTCCTGGGCGGCGATCGGACTCCCTACGCCGACTGGCTGCTCACCGTCCACAGGCTGTGGGAAGCGGACCGGCGGCCGTTCGCCGTCCGTACCTTCGAATCCGTCCACCGCACCGTGCGCGGGTTCTCCAGCCTCACCGAATCGCTCGGGCTGGAACCCTCGGACCTGGCGGTCCTGGAGACGGACGGGACCTTCGAGCAGGCCGACAGTCTGAAGACCGCGTACGACGGGGCGCCCGCCACCGGGATGAACGTCTTCGCGCACAGCCTCGACGACCTCGCCCGACACCCCGGCATTGCCGCCCGCCAGTCCGGCCTGGCCGGGCTGAGCCCGACCTGCCGGGCCTGCCCCGTGGTGCGCTCCTGCGGTGGCGGGCTGTACGCGCACCGCTACCGGGCGGACACTGGCTTCGACAATCCCTCCGTCTACTGCGGTGACCTCATGACACTCATCAACGGCATTGCGGGCGAGCGCGGTTCGGCTGCCGTGCCCGCCGCCCCGACGATGTCGGCCGACCAGGCCGACCAGGCCGACCAGGCCGGCCAGGTCGACCAGACCGTTCCGGCCGTTCCGGCTCAGGGCGGTGAGTCGCTGCTGCCGACCGCGCTCACCGCTGCGCAACTGGACGAACTGGCCCGGGGGTACGGGAGCTCCGCCACGGTGGCCGCCCTCGCCCATGCGCAACTCTCCATCACCCGAGCCATGTTGGCCGCCGCCTGGGACGCCTCCGGGCAGGGGCGGGCCGAGGCGTGGGAGCTGCTGGCGGCGCTCGACGCCTCGGCTCCCGCAGCGGTGGACGCCGTCCTGGCCCATCCGTACGCCAGGGCCTGGGCCGCGCGGCGACTCGCGGGAGACCTCTCGGTGGGGCTCGGGGAGCTCGCCGCGCTGGCGGCCGCGGCGGCGGTGCGGGCCGGGCGGGGGGACACGGTCGCGGTGCCGGTGCGGGGCGGGTGGCTGCACCTTCCGACGCTGGGGCGCCTCGCGGTGCCGGACGGGGAAGCGGTGGTCACGGGGTCGCCCGAGGGCATCTCGGTGCGGGCGGCGGACGGGTCGGTGTTCACGGCCCTGGACCAGCCGCTGCGGCGGGTCCGGCTGGTCGGTGGCTGGACGGTCGCGCTGGAGGACCTCGACCCGCTGCGGGACAGCCACGACCACGCAGTGGCCGAGCGACTTCCGGACGGCGAACTCCTCGCGTGGACAGGTGCGTTGCGCGAGGCCTGGGAACTGCTCGGGCGCGACCTGCCCCGGTACGCGGAGGGCATCCCGGCCGGGCTGACGACGGTGACCCCGCTGCGGCCGGGGCCGGCGGGCCGGGACGTCAGTTCGGCGGCCCGGCAGGCCTTCGGCGCCGTCGGCATCGCCCGGCCGGCGACCGCGCCGACGCTGGCGCTGCTGCTGGCGCACGAGTTCCAGCACGTGAAGCTGGGGGCGGTGCTGGACCTGTTCGACCTCCACGACCGGGCCGACGACCGGCTGTACCTCGCACCCTGGCGGCCGGACCCGCGGCCCCTGGAGGGGCTGCTCCAGGGCACCTACGCGCACCTGGCGGTCACGGAGTACTGGGGCACGCGCACGGTCGCGTACGGCGGGCTTCCGGGCGAGGCCGCGGACCGGGCGCGGGCACAGTTCGCGCTCTGGCGGCGGTACACGGCAGAGGCGGTGGAACGGCTGGTCGAGTCGGGGGCGCTGACGGGGCTCGGAGTCCGGTTCGCCGAGGGGATGGGCGAGAGCGTCGCCCCCTGGCTCGCGGTGCCGCTGCCGGCGGCCGCCGAGCAGTCCGCCGACCGGATCCGGGAGGGGCGCGGCCACGCCCGTCCCGTCGAAGCCTGAGCCTGGTAGAACACAGTCATGCTCACCGAGACCGCCCTCACCGCAGGGCAGCTGGCCGAGGGATTCGTCGAACTCGGCGTCCGCCCGGGCGCGGTGCTCCAGGTGCAGGCGTCCCTGCGCTCCCTGGGGCCGGTGGTCGGCGGAGCCACCGGGGTGGTCGACGCCCTGCTCGACACCCTGGGCAGTGCCGGGACACTGGTCGCCTACACCGCCAACCCCGAGAACTCGGCCACCTCGCGAATCCACCGGACCGCCACCGCAGGACTGTCCCCGGCGGAGGTCGCCGTCTACCTCGACGGGATCCCGCCCTACGACCCGGCCACCACGCCCTGTTCCCCGACGATGGGGGCCCTCTCCGAGGCGATCCGCACCCGCCCCGGAGCCCTGCGCAGCAGCCACCCGCAGACCTCCTGGGCCGCCCTCGGCCGTCTGGCGCGCGAGATCACCGCCCACCACCCCCTCGGTTCCCACCTCGGCCCGGACACCCCTCTCGGCCGCCTGTACGACCTCGATGCGAAGGTCCTGATGCTCGGCGCCCCGATGGCGAAGTTCACCGCCTTCCACCTCGCCGACCTGCGGATGCCCGACGTCCCCATGCAGGAGTTCTGGTGCCGGGGCCCGGAGGGCTCGCTCACCTTCAAGGCGCCCTTTCTCGACGACCTCCACTTCGCCGACCTGGGCGCGCAGGTCCTCGCCGCCGCCACCGGCATTACCGCCGCCCGCATCGGCACCGCCGACTGCCTCCTGGTCCCGGTCCGGGAGGCCGTCGACCTCGCCGACCGCTTCCTCCGCCACGCCCGAGCCTGACCCGCTGCCCGCTCGCCCCGCCGGGTCCTCGGTCGTCGCCTCGGGAGCGGGCCGTCCCGGTCCGGTCCGCGGTGCGGGCCCGGCTCCGCTGCAGCGGTGCTGACGGAACGGCCGGCACCGGCACGCCGGCCGCACGCGGCCGTTCGCCGGTGCCTACCGGCGCTGCTCCCACACGGCCCGGGTGAGCTCGTACTCGACCTCGCCGTGCTCGGAACCGGGGATCGCGTCCGGCCAGTCCCCGGTGAAGTTCCGCAGGAACGACAGGCCGGACTTCTCCATCACACGCCGGGAACGGGCGTTCACGGTCATGGTGTTCGCGGTGACCCGGTCCACTCCGAGGTCGGTGAAGCCCTTGTCGATCAGGGCCAGTGATCCTTCGGTGGCGTAGCCCTTGCCCCAGGCGGCCTGATTCAGCCGGTACCCGAGCTCCACGACGGCGGGGCCGTGCTCGTCGAGGGGACGGAACTCGAACCAGCCGAGGAAGGCCCCGGTGGCCTTCTCCTCGGCGGCCCAGTAGCCGCGGGTGCCGAAGCACGGGTGGTCGTGGAGGAGGCGTGGCAGGACCCTCGTCCGGACCGTCTCCAGGCTGGCCGGCGCACCGCCGTTGATGAAGCGCATGACCTCGGGGTCGTCGTCCAGGGCGAAGAGGCGGTCGGTGTCGGCTTCGGTGAACGGGCGCAGCACGAGCCGTTCGGTCTCAAGGAAGACATGCATGCCGTGATCCTCTTCCTCCGCCACGGGGCGTGCCACCGGATATTCGGGCCGTGGGCCGTCCGGTGCGGCCGCGTCCCGTGCGGCGGTCGTCCGGGGGACGGGGTGGCGCGTCGGGAGCGGGGCGCGTGCCGGGGGCGTGCCGTTCAGGCGGCCGCGCGGGCGGGCGGGGCGGTGAGCCCGCGGACGGCGTCGATGACGGCGCGGACGTCCCGGCGGAGGATCTCGGCGTGGGTGCTCGCCGCCCTCGGGCCGACCTCGATGTCCGGGTGGCGGGCGAGCGCGGGGGCGAGGCCGGCGCGGATCCCCTCCGTCACCTCCGGGCCGCCGCCGAGGTCGCTCCTGGCCTTTCCACGATCTGCTGTTCCACGGGTCCTCCCGGGTGTCCGGGTGCGTCGGTCAGAGGCTGCGGGCGGTGATGTCGCCGTGGGAGGTGGTGGCGCGGATGTCGAGGGTGGGGGTGCCGTCGTTGCGCAGGGTGTTGTGGGTGCGGCCGTGGGCGGTGCCGGCGTCGAGGGTGGCCGAGATGCCGGTGGCGGCGCCGACGGTGATGTTCCCGGCCCGGGTGGTGAGGGTGAGGGTGCCGTGGTGGGCTTCGGTGACGTGGATGTCGCCGCGGGCGGTGGTGAGGTCGGCGGTGCCGGTGAGGCGCCCGATCCCGATGTCGCCGTCGGTGGCGGTGAGGTGCACGTTCGCGGCTTCGTCGATCTTGGTGTGGCGGTAGGCGCCGTCGAAGGCGAGGTCGCCGAGGCGGCCGACGACGCGCAGTTCGCAGGCGGCGGCGCGGCCCTCGACGCGGGAGCCGGCGGGCAGCCGGACGGTGACCTCGACGGAGCCGGCGCCGAGCAGGGCCTTGCCGCTCTCGGGGGCCTGGATCCGCAGGACGCCGTCGGCGTGGGTGACGGTGGTCTGCTCGGCGCTGCGCACGTCGCGGTTCTTGGCGGGGTCGGCGGGGCGGACCTCGACGACGGTGTCGGTGCGGTCGGCGGCGATCAGCCGGACGCGCCCGGCGGGGATGTCGAGGACGGCGGTGATCGGCGCGGCGGTGGCGAACTTCTGCATCGTGCTCTCCTTCGTTCCGCGGCGGGCGCTCCGTCGGCCCGCTGCTTTCTGACGATGGAAAAGCTACGTTGCGTTCGAGGATGCGGCAACGCTCCTGTTGCGCACAAACTGTATCACTGCAGGTAGTTGCCGTTAAATCGTTGCAGTGGATGTGAATCTAATGCAACGTCATGAGGATTGATCGTTGCAATGGGTCAACGGCGAACGCAATTGCCGGACCGATGGAGGTGTCGTCAGGCGACGAAGTGGTCGAACTCGCCGGCCTTGGCCCCGCGGACCCAGGCGAGGAACTTGGCGCGGGTGGTGGTGACGACGCGGTCCGGGTCGTTCGACTCGCGGATGCGGACGAGCTCGCCGTCGGACGCGATCTCGATGAAGTCGGCCCCGTCGTCGCTGAGGCTGGACCTCTGCCAGTCGAGGTGTTCCACGGGTGTCCCTTCCGGTGGTTCGCGGCGACCGGGACGAGGGTACTGCCCCGAGAGCACCGACGGCGGCATCGTTTCGGTCATGTCAATTCGTGCGAGTCGTTGTGCTATTCCATTGGGGTGTCAGTCGTTCCTACACTGAAGCCCCGCCGCACGGGGGCTGCGGGAGGCAGGTTGCCGACGGGCCCGGGGGAGGCGCGTGTGACTGACCGGGGCTGGGAAGACGACGACACCCGGCCGTACTTCTTCCTCTCCTACGCGCACACCCCGAAAGCCGGTGCGCGGGGCGCCGGCGACCCGAACCACTGGGTCCGCCAGCTGTACCGGGACCTGTGCGAGGCGGTGCTGCAACTCACCACCGTCCCGGACGGGGTGCCCGTGGGCTTCATGGACGAGTCCATGCACCAGGGCGAGTTGTGGGCCGACCGGCTGTCCGACGAACTGGCGTCCTGCCGCGTCTTCGTCCCGCTCTACTCGCCCCGGTACTTCAACAGCGTGCCGTGCGGGCAGGAATGGCACGCCTTCACCCGGCGCCCGGTCTACCCGGCGAACCTCGACTCCGAGCGCACCAGCGGCATCGTCCCCGTCCTGTGGGCGCCGATGAGCCGCTACCGGCTGCCCAAAGTGGCCGGCGAACTCCAGTTCAACCACGCGAGTTTCGGGCCCGACTACGCCACCGAGGGCCTGTACGCGCTGATGAAGCTCACCTACTTCCGCTCCGCGTACGAGCTGGCCGTGCACCGCCTGGCGGCCCGGATCGTGCAGGTCGCGGAGGAGACCGTGATCCCCATCGGGCGCCGGCTCGAATTCAACGGCCTCCCCAGCGCGTTCAACGTCACCGCGCCGACCAAGCAGCTGCGGATCTCCGTGCTCGCCTACCACCAGGGCGAGCTCCCCGAGGACCGCAGCCCCGACTACTACGGCGAGCGGCGCACCGACTGGCACCCGTACCGGCCCGTCGGTTCGCCGATCGCGCAGCACGCGGTCCGGCTGGCCCGGCAGCTGGGGTTCCAGCCGACCGTGCACGAGTTCGACGAGGAGGCCGAGTCGATCATCGAGGGCCACGCGGAGGCCCCCGGCCTGCTGCTGCTCGACCGGTGGGCGCTGCGCGACCCGCGCCGGCGTGAACTGGTGCGTCGCTTCGACCGGTCGGACTCCACCTGGGTGAGCGTCCTGGAGCCGTGGAACGCCGACGACCCGGAGTGCGAGGAAAGCGCGGGCGAGCTCGGCCAATTGAGCGACGACGCGCTGCGCATCACCCGGCGGGCCGGCCGCCCGAGCTTCCTCGGTGCGACCGGCCCGACCGGGCTGCACACCCTGGAGGACTTCGACGACGCACTGCCCCGGGCCGCGATGAAGGCCAAGTACGCCTTCGAGGGGCGCACCCGGGCCGAGCCGGAGGAACCGCCGCCGCCCCGGCCCAGCCTGCGGGAGGCGTTCCGGCGCGGCGGAGGCGGACCGGGCCCGGACGGATCCGGGCCGGACCCCTTCGAGTCCGAGGACGACCAGGACCAGGGCAACGGCCCCCACGGCAACGACGCCCACGGCAACGGCGCCACCGCCCGGGGCGCCGACCCCGGCGCCCGGGGCAACGGCGACGGCCGGGGCCCCCACGGCGACCGCACCGGCAACCGCAACGACCCGTACCGCGAGCACGACCCGTACCGCGACGACGGCGATGACCCCGATGACGGGATGGCGCCCCTGGGAGGACGAGGAAACCGATGACCGAGAACCGCACCAGGAACCTCCGCCTCGGCGGCCTCACCGCCGCCGACCTGACCGCCCAGCGCGAGGCCGAGCGGCAGACCGCGGCACAGGACCGCAACGGCCGGATCATCACCTTCTACTCGTACAAGGGCGGCACCGGCCGCACCATGGCCCTCGCCAACACCGCCTGGATCCTCGCGGCCAACGGCTTCCGGGTGCTCACCGTGGACTGGGACCTGGAGGCACCGGGCCTGGCCAAGTTCTTCCACCCCTTCCTCGATCCGGCCTCCCTCGCCGGAACCACCGGGATGATGGACCTGATCGCCGAGTACCGCGAGGAGGCGCTGCGCCCGGTCGAGCACGCCGAGGGCTGGCACCTGGACTTCGCCCGGGTGCACCCGCACGCGCTGTCGCTGTCCTGGCCGCACTTCCCGTCCACCGGCAGCCTGGACTTCCTCTCCGCGGGCCAGTTCAACCGGGACTACTCCGAGGCCGTCACCCACCTCGACTGGGACATCTTCTACGACCGCTTCGACGGCGGGCAGTTCTTCGACGCCCTCAAGGCCGACATGGCCAAGCGCTACGACTACGTGCTGATCGACTCCCGCACCGGCCTGTCCGACATCGCCGAGATCTGCACCGTCCAGATGCCCGACGACCTGGTGGTCTGCTTCACCCTGAGCGACCAGTCCATCGACGGCGCCTCCCGGATCGCCCAGCACATCCACGACCGCTACCGCGAGCGCGGCATCCGCATCCTGCCCGTCCCGATGCGCATCGACGAGGGCGAGAAGGAGAAGGCCGACGCCGGCCGCGCCCTCGCCAGGGTCCGCTTCGACGGCCTGCCCGCCGGCCTCAACGGCGAGGAACTCGCCCAGTACTGGGGTTCGGTGGAGATCCCGTACCGGCCGTTCTACGCCTACGAGGAGATCCTCGCGACCTTCGGCGACCAGACCGGCACCCCCACCTCGATGCTGGCCGCCTGCGAGCGGCTGACCTCCATGCTCACCGACGGCCGGGCCCCCGGGCTGCCACCGATGGACGAGACGGTCCGGCTGCGCTACGTGGACGCGTTCACCCGCCGCCGCCCGTCCGTGCCCGCCGACCTCTACCTCTCCTACGTCCCCGAGGACCGGATGTGGGCGGACTGGATCGAGTCCGTCCTCACCCGGGCCGGCTTCCGGGTGCTGCCCCGCGACCTCAGCGCCGGCACCGACCCGCGCGAGGAGACCGAGCGGGGCATCGACTCCGCGTTCCGGACGGTCGCCGTGCTCTCGCCCGCCTACCAGCGCTCCCCGCAGGCCCGGGCGCTGTGGGAGTCGGTGGTCAGCTCCGACCCCTCCGGCACCCGCCGCCAGCTGCTGCCCGTCCGGGTCGGCGACGTCCGGCTCACCGCGCCGTTCAGCAACCGCAACCCGGTCGACCTGGTCGGCCGCGACGAGACCCAGTCGGTCCTGAGCCTGCTGCGCGCGCTCGGCCGCGGCGACGTCCCGCTCGACGACGCGCCCAACGGCGGGCCGCGCTTCCCCGGCAGCAAGCCGTCGGTCTGGGACGTCCCGCCGCGCAACCCGTCCTTCACCGGCCGCTCCGCCGTCCTGGAGCAGCTGCGCAACCAGCTGCGCGGCGGCATGGCGGCCGTGCTGCCCACCCCGCAGACCCTGTACGGGCTCGGCGGCGTCGGCAAGACCCAGGTCGCGCTGGAGTACGCCCACCGCTTCATGTCCGACTACGACCTGGTCTGGTGGATCGACGCCGAACAGACCGAGCTGGTCGCCCCGGCACTCGCCGAACTCGCCCGCCGGCTGGGCCTGCGGGTCGGCGACTCGGTGACCGAGGCCGCCGAGGCCGCCCGGGAGGCGCTGCGCCGCGGCGTGCCCACCTCGCGCTGGCTGCTGATCTTCGACAACGCCGACGAGCCCGCCGAGATCCGCCGCTTCTTCCCCGGCGGATCCGGCCACATCCTGGTCACTTCCCGCAACCAGGCCTGGACCGGGCACGCCGAGGCGCTGGAGGTCGACGTCTTCACCCGCGGCGAGAGCGTCGAGCACCTGTGCCGGCGCGCCCGCAGCCTCTCCCGGCCCGACGCCGACCGGGTCGCCGAAGCCGTCGGCGACCTGCCGCTGGCCGTCGAGGTCGCCGCCGCCTGGCTGGACACCACCGGCACCCCGGTCGACACCTACGTCACCCAGCTGCACGCCGAGGCCGCCCGCGCCCTGGCCGTCGGCCGCCCCGCCGACTACCCGACCCCGGTCGCCGCGACCTGGAACGTCTCCATCGGCCGGCTGCGCCAGCAGTCCCCGGCGGCGGTGCGGCTGCTGCAGCTGTGCGCGTTCTTCGCACCCGAGCCGATCTCGATGAACCTCTTCTACAGCGACCAGATGATCCGGGCGCTGGTGAGGTACGACGCCGACCTCAGCGACAAGTTCATGCTGGGCAAGGTCATCCAGGCGATCGGCCGGTACGCGCTGGCCAAGGTCGACGCCGGCAGCAACAGCTTCCAGGTGCACCGCCTGGTCCAGGCGGTGATCCGGGCCGAGATGACCGCCGACGAGCAGGAGATCGCCGTCCACGAGGTGCACCGCATCCTCACCGGCGCCCGGCCCGTCCTCGGCGACACCGACGACCCGGCCAACTGGCCCGCGTTCGACGAGATCTGGCCGCACCTGTCGCCGTCCAAGGCGCACAACTGCGACGAGGCCGACACCCGGCAGCTGCTCATCGACCGGGTCCGCTACCTGTGGAAGCGCGGCGAACTCGACCGCGCCCGCGACCTCGGCCACGCCCTCGACGCGGAGTGGACCAGCAAGCTCGGCGAGGACGACCGGCAGACCCTGCTGCTGCGCTTCCAGCTCGCCAACGTCCTGCGCTCCCAGGGCAACTACGCCGAGGCCCTGGCCCTCGACGAGTCCACCCTGGAACGCCAGCGGGCCCTGCTCGGCGAGCACCACCCGTACACCCTGATGACGGCCGGCTCGCTCGGCGCCGACCGCCGGGCGCTCGGCCGCTTCCAGGCCGCGCTCGACCTCGACCGCGAGATCCTCGACCAGTTCCGCGAGCTGTTCGGCGACGACAACCCGCGCACCCTCTCCATGGCCAACAACCTGGCGATCGACTACCGGCTGGTCGGCGACAGCGAGGCCGCCCGCGAACTCGACCAGGAAACCCTCGACCGGCGCACCGCCGTCCTCGGCCCCAAGCACCCCTACACCCTGTCCACCAAGTCCAACCTGGCCCGCGACCTGCGCGAACTCGGCGACTACCGCGGCTCGGTGGACCTGCTGCAGGAGGTCACCTCCGACCTCGGCGACGTGCTCGACCCGGACCTGCCGGAGAACCTGCGCAACGCCAAGTCACTGGCCGTCTCGCTGCGCCGGATCGGCCAGCTCGCCGAGGCCCGCCGGATCACCAAGGAGACCTACGAGCGCTACCTGGAGCGGTACGGCGCCGACGCCCCCGACGCGCTCGCCTGCGCGCTCAACCTCGCCGCCGACCACAGCGCCTCCGGCGACAAGGAGGCCGCCCGCGACCTCTGCTCCACCGTCTTCGAGGGCCACCGCCGGCTCTTCGGCGACGAACACCCCTTCACCCTGGCCTGCGCCAACAACCTCGGCATCTACCTGCGCGGCAGCGGCGACGTCCAGGGCGCCATCGAACGCGGCCGGCTGACCGTCGAAGGGCTCACCCGCTCGGTCGGACCGGAGCACCCGTACACCCTCAACGCGATGATCAACCTGGCCAACGCCTACGGCGACGACGGACAGCCGGCGCTCGCCGAACAGCTCGGCCGGGCCGCCCACCAGGGCCTGTGCGAGCGCTACTCGGCGCAGCACCCGGACGCGGTGGCCTGCGAGGCCAACCTGGCGGTCACCCTGCGCGGCGCCGGCCGGCACACCCAGGCCGCCGAACTGCGCTCGCGCTCGATCGCCGAGCTGATCCGGCAGTTCGGTGAGGAACACCCCAACACGGTGTCGGCGCGGGGCTGGAAGCGGATCAACCGCGACCTGGAGCCGCAGCCGGTCTGACCGGGGAGGGGACGGGGACGGGCGGAGTACGCTGCGGAGCCATGAGCGAGCGCAGCGAGCGAGTGGTCAAGAGGTGTGCGTGGGCGAGCGCCCCTGCCGAGCGGGGCGGGGCGGGCGCATGAGCGAGCACGACGGGCGGACCACCGGCCGGGACACCCCGCCCCCGGTCCTGGTCACCCGGCGCCTCGCGCCCGGCGTCATCGAACGGCTCACCGCCCACCACGCCGTCACCAGCCACGACTCCGACCTGGCGATGGACCGGGCCGAGCTGCTCGCCGCCGTCCGGGGCCGGCGGGCCGTGCTCACCACCCTGGACGACCGGGTGGACGGCGAGTTCCTCGACGCGGCCGGCCCCGGGCTGCGGATCGTCGCCAACCACGCGGTCGGCTACCACAACGTCGACCTGGCGGCCTGCGCCGAGCGCGGCGTGCTGGTGTCGCACACCCCGGGCGTGCTCACCGCCGCCACCGCCGACATGGCCTGGGCGCTGCTGCTGGCCGCCACCCGCCGGCTCGGCGAGGGCGAGCGGCTGCTGCGCTCCGGCACGCCCTGGACCTGGGCGCCCGACTTCCTGCTCGGCATGGAGCTGGCCGGCACCCCGCTGGGCGTGCTCGGCATGGGCCGGATCGGGCAGGCGGTGGCCCGCCGGGCCCGCGCCTTCGACATGCCGGTCAGCTACCACAACCGCCGCGAACTGCCGCCCGAGCAGGCCGGGGGCGCCGACCTGAAGCCGCTGGAGGAACTGCTCGCGACCTCCACCGTGCTGGTCGTCACCTGCCCGCTCGGCGACGCCACCCGGCACCTGCTGGACGCCCGCCGGCTGGCGCTGCTGCCGCGCGGCGCGGTGGTGGTCAGCATGACCGCCGGGGTCGTGGACGAGGAGGCGCTGGCCGCCGCGCTGGAGTCCGGCGCGCTGTTCGCCGCCGCCGTCGACAACTTCGAGCACGAGCCCGCCGTCCCCTCCGCGCTGCTCGCCCAGGAGCGCGCGGTGCTGGCCCCGCACCTGGGCAGCGCCACCCTCGCCACCCGGCAGGCGATGGGCGGCCTGGCGGTGGACAACGTGCTGGCGGTGCTCGACGGGCGGGAGCCGGTCACCCCGGTACGGCCCTGAGGGGTCAGCCCGCCGCCCAGGCCAGGGCGGTGGTCATCACCCGGAACGCCCCGAAGTGCGCGGCGCCGGGCTCCAGGAACAGTTCGGCGTCCGGGATGTGGTCGGCCAGCCAGCGGGAGTGGTCGACCGGCGAGAACTGGTCGTCGGCGCCGTGCCAGAGCCAGGTCGGCACCCGGATGGACCCGACCTGGAAGCCCCAGTCGGCGGTGAAGGCCAGCACGTCGTCGATCCAGCCGTCCGCGCCGTGCCGGAACGCCTCCCGGTAGTTGCTCTGCAGCATCCGCCGCAGCCCGCTGTCGGCCACCACCTCCCGGTCGGCGGGGGAGAGTTCGGTGCGCAGCCCGTTCAGCAGCCGGACCGGGTCGTCCTTGATCTGCCGGGAGCGGAACTCCATCGCGTCGGCGATCCGCCCGTGCCCGCGCTCGGCTTCCTGGTACGCGTGGACGTTGGACGGGGTCATCCCGGCGTACCAGTCGAGGCCGGTCGCGTTGCGCGGTGCGAGACCCACCAGCACCGCGACCCGGCTGACCCGCTCCGGCAGCAGCGCCGCGCAGGCCAGGGCGTGCGGGCCGCCGCCGGAGCGGCCGAGCACCGCGAAGCTCTCCAGCCCGAACTCGTCGGCGATGGCCCGCACGTCGGCCGCCGCCGCGCACACCCGGCGGCCGGACAGCCGGGTCGAGTCGCCGTAACCGGGCCGGTCGTACGAGATCAGCCGCACGCCGAGCCGGTACAGCACGGTGCTGCGCGGGTGCGGGCCGACCCGGCTGCCGGGCATGCCGTGCAGCAGGAACACCGGCCGGCCGCGCGGGTCGCCGAGGGACTCGACCGCGAGGGCGCGGTCGTCCGCGGTCTTGACCATCCGTAACGACACCTGCGGCCTCCTCAGTGCTCCCGGTCGGTTGGGTGCTCCGGGCCGGCCCCCGGGACCCGGTCGTTCCGCTGCTCCCCGTCGTCCTCGTGCTCCTGGTCGTCCTCGTGCTCCCGGTCGCTGGTGGTGCGCACCTCCCGGCGGGCCTGCCAGGTGGTGTGCTCGCGGGAGATCGCATCCTCGGCGTCCCGGGCCAGCCGGGCCCAGACCTCCTCGGCGTCCAGGGCGTCCAGGTCCAGCTCGGCGAGCTGCTGCTGGATCTGCGCCAGTTCCTCGGCGGCCAGCGCGTACGCGGCGGCCAGCGGGCGGTACTGGCGCAGCTGTGCCCAGGCGGTGACCGAGGCGGCCACCGCGGAGACGGTGCCCAGCGCGTCGTAGGTGAACGCGCCGAGCGCCCGCAGCAGCGCGAGGACCAGCCCGAGCGCGGGCAGCAGCACGCCCAGCACCCCGGCCCAGTGGCCGGCCCGCGCGCAGTAGCGGGCCTTGGCGCGGTACCAGTCGTGCTGCACCTGGATCCGCTCGCCCAGGTACACCTCGCGGCGCACCGCGAGCGGCTGCTCGCGCAGGTCCCGCATCGCCGCCGTGATCTCCGTCCCGCCGCCCGGCACGGCGACCGGGCTGTTCCGGAAGGCGCCGAGCACCCGGCCGAGCTGGAAGCGGTACAGGCCCTCGGCGTCCGGCAGGGTGCGCGGCGGCGGCTGGTAGGCGTCGGCCCGGACGGCGTACTTCCAGACCAGGGTCTTCACCGATTCGGCGGCCGCCCGCCCCTCGTACCAGAGGCCCTGCGGGTTCTGCCGGCTGATCACCACCGCCAGCGCGACCGCACCGAGGTAGGCGACGGCGGCGGGCCAGGCCCAGGGCTCGCCGTCGGCGGAGCCGGTCGCGGCGGCGACCACCAGCAGGACCAGCTCCCAGGCGGAGAGCAGCACCGAGCGCCGCTGGCCGCGCAGCGAGGCCGTGTCGGCGGCCCAGAAGAACCCGGGCAGCAGGTCCCGCTCACGCACCCACCCGGTCCGTCCCGCACCAGACGCCATGTTCGGCCCCCACCCGTCGCTCCGGTCGCACCGCTCTCCTGCCCCGGGCGGCTTCCCGGTACGCCTGGTGTCGCCCGGGGCGGCCCGCAATGGCCGGGAAGGCCCGGTGGATTGTCCGGTACGCCCCGTGGTCGGGCAGCCACCCAGCGTGCGGGGCGTGGAGGGCGGCGGGCGCGCCGGGCTCCGGCGGGTGCGGCCGGGTCCGGGGCCGGGGGCTCCGGGCGACGCGGCCGGGGGTCAGTACGTGTAGTGGACCCGGTCGGCGTTGTCGGCCATCTGCCGGGCGTTCCACTCGGTACCGCCCGGGACGTTCCCGGAGCGGAACAGCGGCGGGGCGGGGGCCTCGCCGGCGGCCGCCAGGTCGGCCAGCCGGCCCACCGCCGAGGCGACCACGGCCTGCATCAGCGCGCTGGTCACGATGGTGGAGACCGGGCCGAAGGTGGTCTCGGCGCCCGGGTGGGTCAGCTCGCCGTCGCCGACCGCGATCTTGCTGTCCAGCACCACGTCGCAGTGGTCCTTCAGGTACGTGCCGGACGGGTGCGCCGAGGGCACCTCCGCGGGGTAGGCCAGCGAGGTCACCCCGACCACCTTCAGACCGCGGTCCCGGGCGTACCGGGCCAGCTCGACGGGCATGACCTGACGGCCGGACAGCGAGATCACGAACAGCAGGTCCCCGCTGGTCGCCGGGGTCAGGTCCAGGGTCGCGGTGGCCAGCCCGGGGACCCGCTCCAGGGCGCTCGACAGCGGCGCGGGCATCACCGTCACCCCGGCCGTCCCGGGCACGTTCAGCAGGTTCACCGGGACCAGGCCGCCGGCCCGGTAGACCACGTCCTGGGCCGGCAGCGAGGAATGTCCGGCACCGAAGGTGAAGACCCGGCGGCCCTGCGCCATCGCCTCCGCCAGCAGCTCGGCGGCGGCCTCGATGGTGTCGGCCTCCTCCTCGCGGACCCGCTGGAGGTGACCGATCGCGGCGTCGAAGTACCTGCCGACCAGGTCGTTCATCTGGGGCCTCCGCTCTCTGCCGGTGGGGGAGCCGGCCGGGTGGGACGGTCCGGGTGGTCCAGACCGCCGGTGGAGAAAGCTACGGCGAGCACGGTCGCGCCCCGGCGGTCCCGCTGTCAACAGGAACGAAATCCCGTACCCGAAGCCCCCGCGCGGGCCCGGTTGCCGCCCCGGTACGTCAGAATTGGCGATGAGGACACCGAAGAACGGAGCCAGCGGCGATGTCTGGGCTGATCGACACCACTGAGATGTACCTTCGCACCATCCTGGAGCTGGAGGAGGAGGGCATCGTCCCGATGCGCGCCCGGATCGCGGAGCGCCTGGAACAGAGCGGCCCCACGGTCAGCCAGACGGTCGGCCGGATGGAGCGCGACGGGCTGCTCCAGGTCGCCGGGGACCGCCACCTCGAACTCACCGAGGACGGCCGCCGCCTCGCGGTGCGCGTCATGCGCAAGCACCGCATCGCGGAGTGCCTGCTCGTCGACGTGATCGGCCTGGAGTGGGAGCAGGTGCACGAGGAGGCCTGCCGCTGGGAACACGTGATGAGCGAGACGGTCGAGCGCAAGGTGCTCGCCATGCTCGGCCACCCGACCCAGTCCCCGTACGGCAACCCGATCCCGGGCCTGGACGAGCTGGGCGACGCCAAGGCCGAGGGGGAGGGCTTCGACGCGGGGCTCGTCCCGCTGGACAGCGTCAAGCCGGGCGATTCCGGGGCCGACGTGGTGGTCCGCCGGATCGGCGAGCCGATCCAGACCGACAGTGCGCTGATGAGCACGCTGCGCCGGGCCGGCGTCCGGCCGGGCTCCACGGTCAAGGTGAGCGCCGGGGTGGCCGGCGTGCTGGTCGGCAGCGGGGACAACGCGGCGGAGCTGGGCAAGGACATCGCCCAGCACGTCTTCGTCGCCCAGGCCTGAGGCCGGGCGCCGGGGCCGTCGGCCCCGGCGCCCGCCAGGGCTCCCGGTACGGCGATGCCGTGAAGACGGCCAGGGCCCGCTGCTCTCCCTGCAGCGGGCCCTGCTCGTCCTCCCCGTCCCTCCCTCTTCCCTCCCTGCTCCCCTCCGTCCCTCCCTGCTCCCTCCCTGCTCCCGCCCGGGCTCCCTCCCGGCTCCCCTCCAGCGCCTCGCCCGGCTTCCCCGTCCGAGCGACCCTTCCGGCGTTCCCACGCACCGCAATTCCTCCCCTCGGCCGATCATGGCAATCCTTGAGCGCTGTCACTCGTACGAGGGGCTTCTCCGCTTGACCAGCGGGTACACGGAAGCCTTATCCGGACATGCGTATGACGGGCCCCGTCTCCGGTGGGAGACGGGGCCCGTCACTCGCGCGCGTTGTGTCGCGCGGTGCGCGCCCTCGCCCGATCGGCGTAGGGCGGCCGTTCGGGGGAGAGCGAACCGGCGGCCGGCCGTGCTCAGCCCACCGCGGCCGGCTGGGCGGCGGCGCGGGCGGCGTGGTGGGCGGGTGCCTCGCGGCCGCAGGCGTACGCGAGCGGGCTGATCAGTTCGGCGGCGTCGGGCAGCCAGCGGTTGAGCGCGGAGGGGGAGCGGGCCCACTGGGCGTAGCCGGTGGAGCCGATCCGGGACGGCGGGGCGACCGTCCAGTCCCCCTCGCCGCGGGCGACCAGGTCCAGCCGGCCGGGCGGCCAGCCGAGCTTGCGGAGCATCTCCGGGAGCTTGGCCGCGACCCCGGGCAGCACCAGGAAGTGCAGCCGGCGGCCGATCCGGCCGGGTGCGACGGGCAGCACCGCGACCGGGCCGAGCTGGAGGTCCATCCGTTCCATCCGGGCCAGCGCCAGGCAGCCCGCCGTCTCCGGGACGTCCAGGACGTCGAAGGAGCGGCCGGTGGGCAGCAGGATCGAGGCCTGGGGGCGCTCGGTCCACCAACGACGCACCGCGCCCGGCCCGGCGCTCGCCCTGCGGGCCCAGTCCGCGTCCAGCGGGTGGGCGCCCGGCAGCGTGCAGCGGTGGTCGCCGCAGGAGCAGCGGGCCGGCCCGTCGCCGTCGATCAGCCAGGCGCCCGGCGCGACCTCCCAGTGGCGGTTCTCGGCGTAGCCGACGGCTTCGATGAGCAGCGTGGGCGGGTCGGCGTTCTTGTCCTGGCCGGAGGCGTCGGGGATGTCTTCCACGGGCTGCTCAACTACCGTGTGTGAGCCTGGTTACGGCCCGGCGCTGCCCGGTTGGGTGCATCCCGGCAATGTCACCCGTTCCGGTTACTCGACCGAGTTGGGGCGGCCGAGGGCAGGCGCAGCGGGGGCGCACAGGAGCATTTCCCAGGGCGCAAGGGGGGTGCGGATCGTCACCGTGGGTATCCCGGTGGCGTTGCTGATCGCTAACCTGGTGTCAGATTCCTTGGACGGTCGGACAGTCGGCAACAGATCAGCAGAATCGTCGCCCGCCGGCCGGGACCGGAGGGTGTGGGGAGGCGAAGCCCAATGGCCGCGAGACCACTCGTCGCACGACAGCCCAACGAGCGTCTGCAGCAACTGATCCAGGAGGCCAGCTGCTCCAACGCCGGCCTGGCCCGGAGGGTCAACCTCTGCGGCGCCGAGCACGGTCTGGACCTGCGCTACGACAAGACCTCCGTCGCCCGCTGGCTGCGCGGTCAGCAGCCGCGCGGCCAGGCGCCGGCGGTGATCGCCGAGGCCCTGGGCCGCAAGCTCGGCCGCAGCGTGTCGGTCGAGGAGATCGGCATGGCGGACGGCAAGAACCTCAGCTCGGGCATCGGGCTGCAGTTCGCGCCGACGCTCGGCGCCGCCCTGGAGCAGGTCTGCGAGCTCTGGCGCAGCGACGTCGGGCGCCGTGACTTCCTGACCGGGGCGACGGTCGCCGCCTCCGCGCTGGTGGAGCCCAGCCGGGACTGGTTGATCACCCCGCCGGACCCGGTGGTGGCCCGCACCGGCGGCCCCCGGGTCGGCCCGACCGACGTGGCCGCGATCAGGGCGACCACCGCGATGCTGGTCGACCTGGACCACCGCTTCGGCAGCGGGCACGTGCGGCCGGTGGTGGTGCACTACCTCAACTCGGTGGTCTCCGGCCTGCTCGGCGGCGCCTACCGGGAGGAGACCGGTCGTCAACTCTTCGCCGCGGTGGCCAGGTTGACGGAGCTCGCCGGCTACATGGCGGTGGACACCGGGCAGCCGGGGCTGGCCCAGCGCTACTACATCCAGGCGCTCCGGCTCGCCCAGGCGGCCGACGACCGCGGCTACGGCGGCTACGTGCTGGCGGCCTCGATGAGTCACCTGGCGGCGACGCTCGGCAACCCGCGGGAGATCGCCCAGCTCGCCCGGGCCGCGCAGGAGGGCGCCCGGTCGGTGGCCACCCCGACGGCGATGGCGATGTTCTACGCCGCCGAGGCCCGCGGCCACGCCCTGCTCGGGGACGCCCGCTCCTGCGAGGCGGTGTCGGCCAGGGCGCTGGAGATGATGGAGAAGCGCCGCCCGGAGGACGACCCGGACTGGATCGTCCACTTCGACGACGCCTACCTCGCCGACGAGCTGGCCCACTGCCACCGTGACCTGGAACAGGCCGGTCAGGCCGAGCACTACGCCCGCCGGGCGCTCGACCTGCACCCGCCGACCCGGGTCCGGCGCCGGGCGGTGGACCTGGTGCTGCTGGCCACCGCGCAGTTGCAGCAGCGGGACCTGGAACGCGCCTGCGAGACGGGCACCCAGGCCGTCCGGCTGCTGAGCGGACTGCGTTCCAACCGGGGCGTGGAGTACCTGGACGAGTTCCGGCGCCGGCTGGAGCCCTACCGGGAGCAGCGGGTGGTCCGCGAGTTCCACGCCAGGGCGGACGCGGAGGCGGCCTGAGCGACGGCGGACCCGTACCGTCCGTGCAGGGAGCGTGACGGATGTCCCGCCCGCGTGGTCACCCGGTGAGGTGAACCGGTAGCGTGGGCGCGACGTCCAAGGAACTGTGATGCTCCCAAGAACCGACGAGATGTGGTCCGCCGTCAGCGCGCGGTCCTGCACAGGTGAGGAATCGCGTTGAGTCAGCGCCGCTCGTACCCCAACTCGGGTGACTTCAACCTGGACGATCTGTTCCGCCCCGAGCCCGGCCAGCCGCAGGGCCAGCCGGGCCAGCCGCAGTTCCAGGAGCAGCCCGGACAGCCGTCGTTCCCCGGCCTGCCGCAGGGCCACTCCGCGGTGCCGCCGGTGGGACAGCCGTCCGGGCAGCCGGAGTACCTCGGCGAGGGTGCGTACGCGCTGCCGAACCAGGCCCCGCCCATGCAGCCCGCGCCCGGGCCGGGCGCCCCGTGGGGCACGCCGCAGCCCGGGTACGGCGTGCCGCAGGCCGACCAGGCCCCGGAGACCCAGTACCTGCCGCCGTACCCGGCCGGCGACCCGCAGGCGGGCGGCTACCCGGCGGCGGTGCCGCAGGCCCAGCCCGGCTTCCCGCAGCAGCAGCCCGCGCCCGGCTACCAGGCCTACCCGCCGGCGGCGCAGCACCAGCCGGCCTACCCGGCGCAGGACCACGGCCAGGGGTACGCCCCGGACCGCGGGCCGGGCTTCGACGCGACCCAGGGAGGCGGGTCGGCCCGGGGCGGCCGTCCGTCCAACAAGCTGATCATCGGCGGGGTGGTGGCGGGCTGCGCGGCGGCCGGCATCCTGGTCGCCGTCCTGATGAGCGGCGGCGACGACACCGGGACCGGCAAGAAGACCACCCCGGTGGCCGGGGCCACCACCGGCGCGGGCACCGGCACCGGCGCGGCGAGCGCGAGCGGTTCCGGCGCCGCCGTCGACCCGGACGTCAAGGCGCAGGCGCAGCCGCTGTCGGACCTGCTGGGCACCGCGAGCGACAGCCGGAGCGCCGTGGTCTCCTCGGTCGCCTCGGTGCAGAAGTGCGACAAGCTGCCCGAGTCCCAGCAGGCCCTGACCGCCGCGGCCGGAAAGCGGCGCGAGCTGCAGACCAAGCTCGGCCAGCTCAAGACCGACAAGCTGCCGGGCGGCCAGCAGCTGGTCGAGCAGCTGAACGCGGCCTGGACCGCCTCGGCCCAGGCCGACGACGAGTACGCGGCGTGGGCGCAGGACGCGCAGACCTCCTGCGACGCGAAGAAGCAGGACAACCAGCACTACAAGAACGCCGTCCAGGCCAGCGGCACCGCGACCAACGCGAAGAAGCAGGCCTCCACGCTCTGGAACGCGATCGCCGGCCAGACCGGACTGCCCAACCGCAGCGACGGCGACCTCTGAACCCGGCCGACGGGCCGGGGCGGGCCGTTCCCGGCCCGCCCCGTGCGCGTCAGGCCGGCGGGCGGCCCCCGGTGAGCACCCAGCGGACGTCCACGAAGCCCGGCTGCTGCAGGGTCATCCGGCCGTTCTTCACCACCTGGTAGGTGACCCAGGTGTTCACCAGCCGGGGCGACGCGGTGCTGGGCAGCATGCTGGTGGTGCCCCAGTTCAGCGGCGGGGTCAGCCCGACGTCGATGCCCTCGCCGGAGTCCAGCAGCCCGGTGACCGACTTCGGGGTGACCGGCTTGCCGGCCTCCGACAGCTTCTGCGACACCTCCCGGAACACCTCGTACGCGACCCAGGTGGTCTGCACCCCGGGGTCGGAGACGTCGATGGTGCTGCCGCCGGTGGTGTCGGCGCGCACCACCGAGCGCAGCCCGTCCCAGATCTTCGCCGACTCCGGCGGGTACCAGCTCGCGACGTAGGCGCCGCTGAGCGGGCCGGAGTCGCCGCCGGTGGAGTCGACCACCGACTGCTGCACGCTGCCGATCACCGAGGCGAGCTTGGTGTTCCTCATGTTGAGCCGCCGGTAGGAGTCCAGCAGATTGCCGGTCGGCTCGGCGGCCAGGGCGCTGGTGACGCAGTTGCCCGGCTCGTCCCTGCCGACCGCCTTGCGGGCCACCGTGGTGTAGTCGGAGGACTGCTCGGGAGCCTTGACGTCCAGCAGCTTGATCCCGGCCGGCCGCAGCGCGGTGCCCAGGTAGCCGACCAGGCTGTCGCCGGCCGGGGTGTCCGGGCGGACCAGCGACACGGCCTTGCAGCCGGCGTCGACCAACTGGCGGCCGCTGCCCGCGACCAGGGCCGGCAGGCCGCCGTCCACCGGGTAGGACAGCGGGCTGGAGAACTCGGGCTGGGAGAGCCCGTAGCCGCCGATCAGCGGGATGCCCGCGCGCTCCAGCACCGGCATGAAGGCCTCGCCCCACTGGCTGTAGGAGCCGAGCACGGCGACGGCCCTGGCGTCCACCGCCTGCTGGGCGCAGGCGCGGGCGCCGTCGGCGGTGTTGTGCTCGTTGCAGGTGATCACCCGCAGCCGGTGGCCGTTCAGCCCGCCCTTGGTGTTGACGTCCTGGCCGATCGCGGAGGCGATCGCGGTCATGCCCGGCCGGTCGGCGGAGCCGGTCCCGGAAGGGGCCCAGGTCATCACGGTCAGGTCGGCGCCGCTGGTGGAAGCATCGGCCGGTCCGCCGCACGCGGAGGCCGAGAAGAGGGTGGGGAACAGCACCGCGGCGGTCGCGGCGGCGGCGATCGGGCGTCGGCGGCGGCGCCGTCCGATCGGGGGGCGGGAGTGGAGCGAGTCCCTTCGGCTGGTCATCGGTCTTCCCTCTCTGGGGCGCACTCCGGCGCACCGGAATCAGCCAAGCCCCGGTGGCACAAGCCGAGAGGGCCGAAGTGCGAACGGTCGGCAAACGGCGGCTGAAATCCGAAGGGGTACGCGTGTAGATCAGGAGTGGAGTACGAACGGACGGGGAACGTACGATCGTTGACCATGTCCGTCAGCACAGATTCTTCGCACCGGTCCGCCCGAAACACTTCTCGTCCGGGCCACCGCTCCAGCACCATGGGCGGCATGCCGCTCAACGACCTGCCCTGGTGGCGCTGGCGAGCCCGACTGCGCTCGGCGCTGCACATGCTGTCCGACCCCGGTTTCCAGCAGGAGGCCTGGCTGACCGGCCGGGACGGCTACGGCGACGTCACCGACGCCGTCTACCGGCTGGTCGAGGACACCTGGCTGGACCGCTGGTCCGCCGAGAAGTACGTCGGCACCATGGTCCGCGACTCCGCCGAGGCCGCGCTGGTCGACGTCGCGGTGCTGCGGGCCGTGCAGATGCTGCACGAGGTCGGCGCGGACGCCCCGGCCTCCGCCTACCTCGGCCACCCCGGCTGGCCGGAGACCGTCCGGGCCGCCCGCGAGGCGCACGTGCTGCTCGCCACCAACGACGGGGACGACCCGGACGCGGCGCCCAAGTCGCTGGACGTGCTGCGCATCCTCACCCAGGTCTGACCCCCGGGCCGGGCCGGGCCGGCCGGACGGTGCCGTCCCGCAGTACGGGCAGCGGGGCGGCGGCTGTCCAGGATGTGACACGCTGGACAGTCCGCGCACGTCACGACCTCAGAACGGGATACGCCCAGTGGAACAGCAGCCGGCCGGTGCCCAGTACGTCCTCACGCTGTCCTGCCCCGACAAGCAGGGCATCGTCCACGCTGTCTCCAGCTACCTCTTCATGACCGGCTGCAACATCATCGACAGCCAGCAGTTCGGTGACGGCGACACCGGGCTCTTCTTCATGCGGGTGCACTTCTCCGCCCCCGAGGTGGTCACCGCCGACAAGCTGCGGGCCAGCTTCGCCGCGATCGGCGCCTCCTTCGGGATGGACTGGCAGATCCACCCGACCGACGAGCGGATGCGGATCGTCCTCATGGTCAGCAAGTTCGGGCACTGCCTGAACGACCTGCTCTACCGCAACCGGATCGGCGCCCTGCAGGTCGAGATCGCCGCCGTGGTCTCCAACCACACCGACCTCCAGGACCTGACCGAGAGCTACGGGATCCCCTTCCACCACATCCCGGTCACCAAGGACACCAAGGCGGAGGCTGAGCAGCGGCTGCTGGACCTGGTCGCCGCGGAGGAGGTCGAACTGGTCGTGCTGGCCCGCTACATGCAGGTGCTCTCCGACCAGCTCTGCACCGAGCTGTCCGGCCGCGTGATCAACATCCACCACTCCTTCCTGCCGAGCTTCAAGGGCGCCAAGCCGTACCACCAGGCACACGCCCGCGGCGTGAAGCTGATCGGCGCCACCGCGCACTACGTCACCGCCGACCTGGACGAGGGCCCGATCATCGAGCAGGAGGTCGCCCGGGTCACCCACGACGTCAGCCCGGACCAGCTGGTCGCGCTCGGCCGGGACGTCGAGTGCCAGGCGCTGGCCCGCGCGGTGAAGTGGCACAGCGAGCACCGGGTGCTGCTCGACGGCGCCCGCACGGTCGTCTTCGCCTGACCGCCTGACCGCCTGACCGCCTGACCGCCTGACCGCCTGAGCGCCTGACCGCCCGAGCGTCGGGGGCGGCGCCGCGCGTGACCGCTACGGCCGGGACAGCAGCGGGAGCGCGTGCAGCACCTCGCGGACCGCGGCCCGGTCCCCGTGCTCGCCGACCGGAAGCCGGTCCGGGTCGCGGTGCGCGGCGGCCAGTTGGCAGAGCTCCAGGCCGTCCAGCACCATCGAGGCCACCGGCTCACCGCCGGACGGCGGCGCCGCGTCCGGCCCGTCCGGGCCGTTCGCCCCGTCCGGGCCGTCGTCGCCGTCCAGCGGGACCAGCCACTCGCCGGCGGCCGGGCCGTCGATCACCAGCCGCAGCCGCCGGGCGGTCCGGCCCCCGTGGTCCGGCGCCGCCGGCGCCCCGGCGTGCTCGGGCCGCTCCGCGCGCAGGCCGGCCAGCGCCCGGGGGAGCAGCCGGACCACCAGCTCCACCATCTGCCGCAGGTGCTGCGGCGCCGGCGGGTCGTACGGGTAGGCGACCGCGCGGGCCACGTCCTCGCCGTGCACGTAGCACTCCAGGGCGCGGTCCACGAACGCGTCGCGCAGCGGCAGCACGGTGCCGCCGTAGTCGACCGGGGTGTTGCCCTGCGGCGCGAGCGCCGCGCTGCGCACCAGGTCGTGGGTCTGCCGCCGCCACCGGGAGCGCACCGACTGCGGTGCCAGCGCGCCCTGCTCCGCGAGCATCCGGGCGGTGCGCGCGGCGATCGCGCCGTACGGGCCGCCCTGCGGCGGGACGCGCGGCAGCGCGGCCGGAACGGCCTGGTCCTGCGGCGGCACCCGCCGTTCGGCGGCCGCGGCGGTGGCGCCCGGGCCGGCCGGCACCGGGTCGGGCAGGCCGAGGGCGAGCGCCAGGAAGCCGTCCACGGCGGTCAGCCGGCCGAGCACCTCGGCCGGGCGCAGCCGCTCGGTGCCGCCGTGCCACGGCAGTTCGGCGACTTCCTGCCACTCCTCCGGGCCGAGGTCGCGCAGCAGCGCGTCCAGCTTGGCGGTCTCCGCGGTGTAGGGCATGCCCCAGGCGGGGACGGGCAGTTCGGCCGGGCGGCGGGCCAGGCACCAGTCGATCACCTGCTGGCGCAGTGAGCCGGGCTGGTCCAGCGGTTCGTCCAGCGAGAGCCAGCCGGCCGCGTCGCGCAGCCGGGCCGCCTCCTCGGCGCACTCCGGGCAGGTGCGCAGGTGCCGTTCCAGGTCGGCCGCGTCGCGGGTCGGGCAGGCGCCGAGGGCCCAGGCGCCGAGCAGCGAGCGCAGGGCGTCGTGCTGCTCCTCAGTGCTGCTCACGTCTCCCCGTCCCCGGTGTCGTCCTGGCGGGCGCGTTCCTCGGCCAGTTCGGTGGCCAGCAGCTCCAGTCCGAGCCGCATCCGCTGCTTGGCGGCCTGCTCGCTGATGCCGAGCAGGCGGGCCGTCTCCCGGTAGGTGCGGCCGTCGTAGTACGTCACCGCGATGGTCTCCCGCAGGGGTCGGGGCAGGGAGTCGACCACGTACTGGACGCGCGCGGCGGTGGCCACGGCGCGGATCTCCGCCTCCGCGCCCTGAGGGTCGCAGCCCGGCACGCGTTCGGCGGCCCGCCGCGCCCGCAGCCGGTCGACGGCGCGGCGGTGGGTGAGTGCGCCGAGCCAGGAGCGCAGGGTGCCCTGGGCGGGGTCGAAGTCCTCGGGGTGCTCCCAGACGTGGGCGAAGATCTCCCGGGTGAGTTGGGCGGCGGCCGCCTGGTCGGCCAGTATCCGCCCGGCCAGGCCGTGCACCATCGGCGCGAGCTGGTCGTAGAGTTCGCCGAGCGCGGTCTCCTCGCCGCGCGCGAGGCGGCGTTGCAACTGCTCGTCCCAGCGCGGGGGCCGCTCCGGGGTGGCCATCGGGAACCACCCTCCTGCCCGGGGTCGCTGGCTTACCCAACGGTATCTTGCGGCCGGTCCGCGGCGGAGGGAATCCGGCAAGAACGGAACCCGGTCTCGCGGATCCTCATCCTCCGGTCCGTCACGGCGGCGTGGATCGTCCCGTGGTGGGACGGTCCGCTCGTGGGACCGTCCGCCGGGGCCGCTGTTCGAGCGCCGCTGGACATATGTCGCACGGGTGGTTCGCGAGTGGCGGGCGGGGCGCCGGGGGCGTCCGGCGGTAGGTTCCCGACTGCGGACCGGCGGGTCGGCCCGGGCCGGACGAGCGCCGGTACGAGGCTCGCGAGAGTGAGCGGGACAGTATGCACTGCCTGTCCCCCGATCGCCGGAATATGCCCGAAGCGCTTGCTGCGGTCCGTCCGCCCGCCCATCCTGAGGCGTACTCGTGTCGCGGCCGGTGCGAGAGCGACGAGCCGGCGCGGACGAGCGGGCGCGGGCGGACGGACCGGGCGGTCGCCCGGGTGCGGCCCGGGTGGCGCCGGGCGGAGTGCGAGGACCCGCCGGCCGGTCGATCCGGCCCGATCGGGACTAGGCCGAACTGCGAGTGCGGGTGGTGGAGCGGTGCAGGTTCTTCAGGTACAGCTTGCGGTGCAGGCGGACCCCGCCGAGGTCGGCCGGGCCCGTCGGTGGGTGCGCTCGCGGCTGTTGAACCACGGGGTGGACCCGGACGCGCCGATGGCCGAGACCGTCGTGCTGGTGGTCTCGGAGCTGGTGACCAACGCCGTGGTGCACACGGGCTGTCCGGCCGTGCTGCGGCTCTGCCTGCCGATGGCCGGGGACGCGGAGGGGGCGGACGGGCCGGCCGCCCCGCTGCGGGTGGAGGTCGCCGACGCCAGCCGGGCCGCCCCCGCCCCGCGGCACGCCGGGGCCGACGAGGACGCGACCAACGGCCGTGGCCTGGAGCTGGTCGAGCTGCTCTGCGAGCGCTGGGGCTGGTACCCGGACGGCTCGGGCAAGCGGGTCTGGTGCGAGATCGGCGCCGCTGCCCGCCCGGCCGATCCGCTCGCGGACGTGGACTGGGCGGCTTTGGCGCAATAGCGGCTGTCGCGACGGCCGCGGACCCGTGGCGATCACCGGCCGAAAGGTGACGCAACCATTCCGAATTTCGGACTACCCATTGACGTGACGTATCCGACTGATCACGCTTGGGTGCGGCTCTCCGTTGCGAGGGGACGCCGAGGGGCCGTCCGACCACCGCCGCGGTGCCGCTGTCCAGGGGGATCGTGTCAGCGAGGGGGGCCGCGGACTGCCGGTCGCGGGCCGCTCCTCGGCGAGTGCGGAGGCCGCGGCGCGGGTTCAGGGCCCGCGCGTCGCGGTTGGATGGCGGCGTGCCGTTCCGTGCTCGGGGTGCGCGCGGCCTGCCGCCATCCAATGCGTCGCCGCTCGGGGGGCTGGATCCGGCCACCCGGCGGTCCTTTGCCGGATCGTTCCCGGGACCACCTCCGGTGGGTCCGGTGCCTTCGGTGGATCCGGCACCTCCGGTGCGTCCGGTGGGACTGCCGCGGACGCTAGCGGGGGGTGGTGCGGAAGGTGCGCCGGTAGGCGCTGGGCGCCACGTCGAGCCGGCCGCGCAGTTGCAGCCGCAGCGAGGCGGCGGTGCCGAAGCCGGACTCCCGGGCGACCTGGTCGATCGTCAGGTCGGTCCGCTCCAGCAGTTGGCGGGCCCGCTCGGTGCGCTGCGTGGTGATCCACTGGCCGGGGCTGGCGCCGGTCTCCTCGCGGAAGCGCCGGGTGAAGGTCCGTACGCTCATCCCCGCCCGGTCGGCGAGCCGGCGCAGTTCGAGCGGCTGGTCCAGGTGCTCCAGGGCCCAGGCGCGCACCGCGGCGGTGCCGTGGCCGCCGGCGTCCACCGGGCTCGGGGCCTCCACGTACTGCTTCTGGCCGCCCTCGCGCCACGGCGGCACCAGGCAGCTGCGGGCCACCGCGTTGGCCACCGCGCTGCCGTGGTCACGGCGCACCACGTGCAGGCAGAGGTCCACCCCGGCGGCGACCCCGCCGGAGGTGAGGACGTCGCCGTCGTCGGTGTAGAGCACGTCGGGGTCGAGCCGCACCCGGGGGTACATCCGGGCGAACTGCTCGGTGTACCGCCAGTGGGTGGTGGCCGGTCGGCCGTCCAGCAGCCCGGCGGCGGCCAGGACGAAGGAGCCGGTGCAGATCGACATCAGCCGGGTGCCGGGCCGGATCCGGGCCAGGGCCTCGGCCAGCGCCGGGGTGAAGCAGGCGTCGACGCCCGCCGGACCGGCGTCGGCGGAGGCCGGGATCACCACCGTGTCGGCCCGCTCCAGCAGTTCGGGACCGTGGTCGACCGTGACCCTGAAGTCGGCGCTGGTGGCGACCGGCCGTCCGTCCGGGGTGCAGGTGGCCACCTCGTAGTGGGGCCGCCCGGCCGCGTCCCTGGCGCCGCCGAAGATGCGGGCGGGGATGCCCAGTTCGAAGGCGATCACGCCCTCCAGGGCGAGTACCGCGACCAGGTGTGCCATGCCGTCCCCTCGGGTGTCGGTGGGTCCGGGCCAGCGTACGCCCGGTCGTGGCCCGATTCTTGCGAAAGCTGTCATTCAGGCCACTCGTCCGGGCCCCGGCGGCCCGGAACACTCGTCGCGTGACCGAACGCAGCGCCCTCGCCCCCACACCCGAACCCGGCCCCGGACCCGCCACCGACTCCGCTCCCGCTCCGGCCCCCGGACCCGACCCCGCTCCCACCGGGCGCCCCCGGGTCCACTACGCCTGGGTGGTGGCGGGCGTCGCCCTGCTCGTCCTGCTCGGCTCGGCCGGCTTCCGCTCCACGCCGAGCCTGATGATGGACGCCCTGCACAACGAGTTCGGCTGGTCGCTCGGGACCATCTCCGCCGCCACCTCCGTCAACCTGACCCTCTACGGCCTCACCGCCCCCTTCGCCGCCGCGCTGATGGACCGGTTCGGGGTCCGCCTGGTGGTGGTCTGCGCACTGCTGACCATCTCCGTCGGCTCCGGGCTCACCATGCTGATGCGCCAGCCCTGGCAACTGGTGCTCTGCTGGGGCGTGCTGGTCGGCCTCGGCAGCGGCTCGATGGCGGGCGCCTTCGCCACCACCATCACCGGCCGCTGGTTCCAGGCCCGCCAGGGCCTGGTCACCGGGGTGCTCACCGCCGCCGGCGCGGCGGGCAACCTGGTCTTCCTGCCGGTCGGCGCCTGGCTGGTCGAACAGCACGGCTGGCGGTCGGCCGTGGTCGTGGTCTCGCTCGCCGCCAGCGCCGTCGCCGTCCCGGTGCTGCTGCTGATGCGCGAACGGCCCGCCGACGTCGGCCTGCTCCCGTACGGCGCGACCGAGGCGCCGCCCTCCTTGCCCGCCGACGGGCAGGAGGGGCCCGGCGCGCCCGTCACCGACGGCCGCGCCCTGGCCCGCTCGCTGCGGGTGCTGCGCGACGCCGCCCGCATCCGGGCGTTCTGGCTGCTGGCCGGTTCCTTCGCGATCTGCGGCGCCACCACCGCCGGCCTGGTCGGCACCCACTTCATCCCGGCCGCGCACGACCACGGCATGCCGGTCACCACCGCCGCGAGCCTGCTCGCCCTGATCGGCATCTTCGACGTGGTCGGCACCGTCTTCAGCGGCTGGCTCACCGACCGGGTCGACTCCCGGGCGCTGCTGACGGTCTACTACGGGCTGCGCGGCCTGTCCCTGCTCCTGCTGCCGCAGCTGATGGCCGGCTCGCTGAAGCCGCCGATCCTCGCCTTCGTGGTCTTCTACGGCCTGGACTGGGTCGCCACCGTGCCGCCGACCGTCGCGCTGTGCCGCCGGCACTTCGGCGAGGACGCCCCGATCGTCTTCGGCTGGGTCCTGGCCAGCCACCAGATCGGCGCGGCCGTCGTCGCCGGGCTGGCCGGCCTGGCCCGCGACGCGCTCGGGAACTACGACCTGACCTGGTACGGCGCCGGCGCACTGTGCGCCGTCGCGGTCGGGCTCTGCCTGGCGCTGCGCACCGGACGGACCGACCGCCCGGGTGCCGCCGGTGCCGCCGGAAGGGCGGTCGCCGCGGAGGTCTAGGCTCCGGTCCATGGCGCTCACCTTCACCCTCGACCCGAAGCTCGACCCCGACCTGCGGGCGGAGGTCGTCCGCCTGTGGGCCGACGTCACCAACGCCGGCGGCGCGGTCGGCTTCGTGGCGCCGGTCACCGAGGACGAGGTGTGGGACACCGCCGACCGCCAGTTCGCCGGGGTCGGGCCGGACGGCCCCGACCGGCTGCTGGTCGCGCACGACGACACCGGCCGGCTGGTCGGCGTGCTGTTCTTCGAGTCGATGCGCTTCGGCCCGATGGAGCACTGGCGGATGCTCAAGCGGGTCATGGTGCACCCCGACTGCCAGGGCCGCGGCCACGGCGCCGGACTGCTCGCCGAGGCCGAGCGGATCGCGCGGGCGTGGGGCCTGCAGTCGCTGCGGCTCACCGCGCGCGGCGGCCTGGGCCTGGAGCGCTTCTACGCCCGCAGCGGCTACCGGGAGGTCGGCCGGGTGCCGGCCGCGATCCGGGTCGCCCCCGGGGACGACCGCGACGACATCACCATGTGGCTCGACCTGCGCTGACCCCCGCCCCGGAGCCCGCCCCGGAGCCCGTCCCGGCCGGGCCCCGCCGCGCAGGAGGGGCCCCGGCCGCTCCGGCCGTCAGGCATGCTTGACTGGAGGACCCGACCCCCGCCCGGACCCGCCCCGCGCAACGAGAAGGATGTGTTCCAGTGAGCAGCAACGGCCCGGACAAGTCGCACGCCACGCTCCGCTACACCTCCATGCGGGTCAGCATCTTCCTCGGCTGCCTGCTGGTGGCCCTGCTGCTCGGGCACTTCCAGATCATCCCGGTCAGCGGCCAGACCGGTGTCGTCTTCCTGTTCCTGCTGGCCGCGGTCGCCTCCGCGCCGCTCAGCTACGCGCTGCTGAGCAGGCAGCGTGACGAGATGTCCGCCCAGATCAGTGGCAAGGTCACCGGGATGCGCAACCGCACCGCCGAGCGGATCGCCGCGCAGAACGCGGAGGAGGACGCCGCGGACGACGCCGCCCGCGCGGCGGCCGCCGGGCAGAACTGACCCCGGCCCCACCCCGACCGCCGAGCCCCGCCGCAGCCGCCGTGCCCGCGATCCCAGACTCCGCGCCGCCCGGGCACCCGTCCGGGCAGCCCGTCGAGCAGCCGTCCGAGCAGCCCGTCGGGCAGTCGTCCGAACAGTCCGTCGGGCAGTCGTCCGAACAGTCCGTCGGGCATCCGTCCGGGCAGTCGTCCGCCGAAAGCGCGCTCGGGACCTGGCCGGCCCCCGTCCGTCGGCCCACCGGGCGCGACGTCGCCCGGCTCGCCGGGGTCTCCCAGGCCACCGTGTCGCTGGTCTTCTCCGGCGCCGAGGCCGGCCGCCGGGTCTCCGAGGCCACCCGGCAGCGGGTCCGGGAGGCGGCCCGCAGCCTCGGCTACCGCCCGCAGGCGGCCGGCCGGCAACTGCGGCTGGGCCGCAGCGGGATGATCCTGCTCGCCGTGCCGAACCTCCAGGGGCCGTTCTTCGGCCGGGTGCTGGAAGGGGTCCACCAGGAGGCCGGCCGCAACGGCCTGGCGGTCGTGGTCAGTTCCGGCTGGGGCAGCGCCACCCTCGCCGAGGCCGCCACCGCCGGCCGCTTCGACGGCCTGCTGATCTGCTCCCCGGACGACAGCCAGCTCGGCGAACTGCCCACCGACATCCCCGCCGTCTTCCTGGACGCCGACCCGGGCACCGACCGCACCCGCCCGACCGTCGAACTCGACGTGGCCGGCGGGATGCGCGCCGCCGTCGAGCACCTGGCCGCGCTCGGCCACCGCCGGATCGGCCGGCTGCGCTCCACCCACGCCGCGTACACCTTTCGGGTGCGGCAGGCCGCCTTCGAGCGAGTCGTGCGTGAACTCGGCCTGGACGTAGTGGAGTTGGGAGTGAGCCTGAACGAGGGGCACCGGGCCGCGCGGACCGTGGCGGACCGCCTGCTGGCACGGGCGGACCGGCCGCGCGCGGTGATCTGCGACGACGACGTGGTCGCCTCCGGGGTCTACCAGGCCGCCGCCGAACTGGGGCTGCGGGTGCCGGAGGACGTGTCCGTGGTCGGCATGGACAACGTCGCGGTGGCCGCGCTGCTCGCCCCGCCGCTGACCACCGTCGACCTGCCCGGCGAGGAACTGGGCCGGGCGGGCGCGGCCGCGCTGGCGGGCCTGCTGCGCGGGGAGCGGGTGGAGCCGGTGGCGCCGCTCGCCACCTCGCTGGTCCTGCGGGCCTCCACGGCCTCGGCGCAGTAGGGGCGGCCGGGCCCGGCGGTCGAGCTCCCGGCGGTTGAGCCCGGCGGTCGAGCTCCCGGCGCGGGAGTCCGTTGCGCGGGTCGGTCCGGGCGGGTTACGGGTCGTCCGCCGTGATCGCCAGAGGGCGCCGGGGCTGCCGTGGCCGTCCGGGGACGTCGGGCCGCCGGGGCCGTCCGGGGACGTTGGGCCGCCGGGGCCGACGCGGTCGATCGCTCGCGGGCAGTGGACAACGCGGGCAGTGGACAAAAGGGGACTGCGCCCACCGGCCAGACCGCCGGTGGGCGCAGTCGTTCGTGGGGCGGGCTCAGCCCACCGGGACGGGCCGCGCCGGGACGAGCGCCACGGGCGCCGGGTGGAACCAGCGCCGGGCACCGAACAGCAGCAGCGCGCCGAGCGCGATCCCGCCGGAGGCGCACAGCGCGACGGGCTGCAGCGAGCCTTCGGCGAGGTTGCCGGAGACCGCGTAGCCGAGCGAGTTGCCGGTGGCGAACAGCGTCACCAGCCAGGCGAAGGCCTCGGTGACCGTGCCGGTCGGGGCGAGCTCGGCGACCAGGACGAACGCCGCCGCGAGCATCGGGGCCAGCATGACTCCGGACAGGAAGGCCAGCGCGGCCATCGGGTACGGCCCGGGCAGGAGGACCAGTGGCAGGTAGGAGACGGCCATCGCGAGCGCCATCACCCAGGTGCGGGTGGCGGTGGTCTGCCGCCACTTGACCGCGCCGTAGGCGAGCGCGCCGAGCAGTCCGCCGAGCGCGGCCAGGGCCAGCAGGGTGCCGGCGCCGCCCGGCAGCGCGTCGGCGTGGTGTTCGGCGTAGGCGATGAACAGCACGTTCTGCGCGCCGACCGCCCAGCCGGCCCCGGCCAGTCCGACCAGCAGCAGCACCAGGCCGGGGGAGCGCAGCGGTCCGAGCAGTCCGGCGGAGTGTTCCCGGACCGGGGCGCGCCAGGCCCTGGCGGGTGCGGTGGTGGCCACGATCAGTGCGCCGGCCAGGCCCAGGCCTGCGGCCGCCCAGAGCGCGACCACCGGGCTGAACAGGCCGGCGATCCCGGCGACGGCCAGCGGCCCGGCGACGTAGAGGATCTGCTGCGAGGCCGAGTCGAACGCGTAGGCGGTGTCGAGCTGGTCCTCCTCGACGACCTCCGGCCAGAGCGAGCGCAGGCAGGGTTCCAGCGGCGGCATGGCGAGGCCGGCGACCGCGGCGCCGACGGTGGCGGCGAGCGGGGAGCCGGGTGCGAGGGCGAGCAGCGCGTACCCGCCGCCGGCCACCGCGGCCGAGGCGAGCAGGACGCGCGGCTGCCCGGTGCGGTCCACGATCCGGCCGAGGACCGGTCCGCCGACGGCCGCCGAGATCGCGTAGGCGGCGGTGGCCAGCCCGATCCGCCCGTACGGCGCGCCGGCCTCGCGCAGGGCGAGGGCGATCACCAGGGCGGTCATGCCGGCGGGCAGGCGGCCGAGCAGGGTGCCGAGGAGCAGGCGGGTGACGTGCGGGGCGCGGAGCAGGGCGAGGTAGCCCATCGGCGTCTTCTCCGGTCTGGGCAGGCAGGGGCGGGGACGTCGTCAAAGTTATACGTATAACTGCTCGGCGGTCAATCTGCCTGGAGATCGTGACTGATGGGGCGTCAGGTTCGTTCGTGTCCGGAACTCGCCTGCGGGGCGGCGTGCCGGCGGGGTGCGGGTTCGCGCCATCTCAAACAACTACTTTGAACATCTCAAACCTTTACTGCTAACGTATCGGCCATGACAGCCTCAGACGCACTGCGGATGCACGGCCCGGGCCCGCGGCCCGGCGCCGCCCGCCCGTGCGCTCTGACCGGTGCTGTGGACAGCCCGCGCCGTTGTCGCGCCCTGAGCTGTACTGCCCTGAGCTGTACCGCGGCGGCACGCCCCTGACCGGGGGCCCGACCCCTCCCGTCCGGCCCCGCGCCGTGCCGCCCGCTCCGCCCCGCACCTCACCTCACCGTCAGCAACGCCCTCCCCCGGAGTCGCTCCCCCATGTCCACAGCGCCCGAGGCGACCTCGTCGCCGTCCGTGCTCGCCCGTATCCGCAAGACGCCGTTCTGGGTGCAGATCGTCGCCGGCCTCGTGCTCGGTGTCGGCCTCGGCTACCTGGCCCGGGCCGCCGACATCTCCTGGCTGGCCACCACCCTGGAGACCATCGGCAAGATCTTCGTCCAGCTGCTGAAGCTGGCCGTCCCGCCGCTGGTGTTCACCGCGATCGTGGTCAGCGTCGCCAACCTGCGCAACGTCACCAACGCGGCCCGGCTGGCCACCCGCACGCTGCTCTGGTTCATGATCACCTCGCTGATCGCGGTCGGCATCGGTCTGGGCCTCGGCCTGCTGACCAACCCCGGCCAGGGCACCGACCTGAAGACCGAGGGCCTCAAGGCGCTCGACTCCAAGGGCACCTGGATCGACTTCCTGACCGGGATCTTCCCGACCAACATCGTCGACGCCTTCGCCAAGGTGAACGTGCTGCAGATCGTCTTCATGGCGGTCGTGGTCGGCGCGGCGATCATCAAGCTCGGTGCCAAGGCCGAGCCGGTCCTCAAGCTCAGCGAGTCCGTGCTGGAGCTGACCCAGACCGCACTGTGGTGGGTCATCCGGCTCTCCCCGCTCGGCACCCTCGGCCTGATCGGCAAGTCCGTCGCCAAGTACGGCTGGGACCTGCTCAAGCCCTTCGCCACGCTGACCCTGGACATCTACGTCGGCTGCGCGTTGGTCCTGTTCGTCGTCTACTCGCTGCTGCTGCGCTTCGCCGCCGGCCTCAACCCGCTGCACTTCTTCAAGGGCGCCTGGCCCGCGATCCAGCTGGCCTTCGTCTCGCGCTCCTCGGTCGGCACCCTGCCGGTCACCCGCCGCGTCACGGAGCGCCTCGGCGTCCCGAGCGAGTACGCGTCGTTCTCCGTCCCGTTCGGCGCCACCACCAAGATGGACGGCTGCGCCGCGATCTACCCGGCGATCGCCGCGATCTTCGTCGCGCAGGTCTACAACATCGAGCTCGGCATCAAGGACTACGTCCTGATCGCCTTCGTCTCGGTGGTCGGTTCGGCCGCCACCGCAGGCCTCACCGGTGCGATCGTCATGCTGACGCTGACCCTGTCCACCCTGGGCCTGCCGCTGGAGGGCGTCGGCCTGCTGCTCGCCATCGACCCGATCCTGGACATGATGCGCACCGCGACCAACGTCGCCGGTCAAGCGCTGGTGCCGGTCCTGGTCGCGGCGCGGGAGGGCATCCTCGACCGCGAGGCCTACGACAACCCGCAGGGCGACCTGCTGGACGAGCCGGTCGCCATCCCGGCGCAGGCCTCCGCGAAGGCCGCTGCCGCCGCCTGATCCTCGTCGGACACAGCGAAGGGTCCTCCCCGCCACCGGGGAGGACCCTTCGCCGTGTCCGGTTCCCGTCCGGGCCGGCGCGTCGGCCCGGACGAAAGGCAGGGGGCCCACCGAACGGCGGGCCCCCTTGGGTACTGCTCTTGTGCTCATGGTGACGGCTGTCGGGAGCCGCCGGTGGACCCGTCGGGGTCCCGAGCGATCAGATCATCAGAGGATGGTCAGACAGCGGTGACGTTCTCCGCCTGCGGGCCCTTCGGGCCCTGGGTGACGTCGAAGGTGACCGTCTGGTTCTCCTCCAGCGAACGGAAGCCGTTCGCGTTGATGGCGGAGTAGTGAACGAAGACGTCGGGGCCGCCGCCCTCCTGGGCGATGAAGCCGAAGCCCTTCTCAGCGTTGAACCACTTGACGGTTCCCTGAGCCATGCCGTTCTCCTTGCGATGCGTGTCGGGGACCACACCGTGTGGCCCCCGGTCCGCTGCGCTGATCGCCCTGCCTCCGGACGAGTCCGAAGTTTTTCGATATTGCTGAAAAACTACAAAAAGCCTGCGGTTACATGCTCCGCAGGCTTCAAGTACTGCAAGGGGAATCAAACTGCAACTGAGGGCAACGCTAGCATGCGGCCGCTGTGACGACCAGAGGTCACTTACGGCGTGGAAGGCGCGTGTCGTAAGGGCGAGAGCGGGCGTGGAAAGGCGTGTTGGGGGCGCGTGAGGGCGTGTCGGGTGGCCGGTGCGAGCCGTGGTGAACCACGGGCATACGCTGCGGGGAGGCGCACGAACAGCAAGGGAGCGGCGCAGTGGCAGCACCGGACGCACAAACACCGGACGCGCAAACGCGGGAGCCCCAGGAGAACACGCCGGCCCGGCCCCGGGTCGGCCATATTCAGTTCCTGAACTGCGTTCCCCTCTACTGGGGGCTCGCCAGGACCGGCAATCTGCTCGACCTGGATCTCACCAAGGACACCCCGGAGAAGCTGAGCGACCAGCTCGTCGGCGGCGCCCTCGACATCGGCCCGATCACCTGCGTGGAGTACCTGCGCAACGCCGACGACCTGCTGGTCCTGCCCGACATCGCGGTCGGCAGCGACGGCCCGGTGATGTCCTGCCTGATCGTGAGCAAGGTGCCGCTCGCCGACCTCGACGGCCGCCGGGTCGCCCTCGGCTCCACCAGCCGCACCTCGGTCCGGCTCGCCCGGCTCCTCCTCGAAGAGCGCGAGGGCGTGCGCCCCGACTACTTCAGCTGCCCGCCCGACCTCAGCGCGATGCTCGCCGAGGCCGACGCCGCCGTCCTGATCGGCGACCCTGCGCTGCGCGCCTACCTCGGGCAGGCCGCCGACCTCGGGCTGACCGTCCACGACCTCGGCGAGATGTGGAAGGAATGGACCGGCCTGCCGTTCGTCTTCGCGGTCTGGGCGGTGCGCCGCGAGTTCGCCGAGCGGCGCCCGGAGCTGACCGCGGCCGTGCACCGGGCCTTCCTGGAATCCCGCGACCTCTCGCTGGTCGAGGCCGCCAAGGTCGCCGAACAGGCCGCCCGTTGGGAGGTCTTCGGGGCGGACGTGCTGGAGCGCTACTTCAGCGAAGCGCTCGACTTCTCGCTCGGCGCCCGCCAGTTGGCCGGCGTCGCCGAGTTCGCCCGGCGGGTCGCGCACGACAGCGGCTTCGCGCCGGACGTGGCCGTGCGGCTGCTGGAACCGGCCGAACTGCCGCTGCAGCCGGTGGAGCTGCCGGTCGGCGGGTGAACCCGCGGCCGGGCGGGGCCGTCGCGGTCGCTGCGGGGTGACGGCCGGTGGGGCGGCCTACCCGGCTGCGCGGCCGGGCGGGGCAGCGCCGGGGGGCGGCCGGGCGGGGCCGCGCCGGGGACGACCTCTTTTCCGCTGATCCCGTCGGCGGGCTGAAGGGGGTCGGTCCGGCCCGGTACGGTCTGCTCCCGGGGTGTCAGCGGCGGTTGGCCCGCCGGGAGCACGCCCCGGGAGCGGCGCACGCGGCCGGGCACCCGCCCGGGGCCGCGCGTGCGAGGGCGAGGGGAGCGTGCGGGCCATGCAAGCACTGGGGGCGGGCGATCCGCGCCAGGTGGGCGCCTACCGGCTGCTGCGGCGGCTCGGCGCGGGCGGAATGGGCCGGGTCTACCTCGGCCGGACGGCCGGCGGGCGCACCGTCGCCGTGAAGGTGGTGCGCCCGGAACTGGCCGACGACGCCGAGTTCCGCGCCCGGTTCCGGCAGGAGGTGGCCGCCGCCCGCCGGGTCGGTGGCACCTGGACGGCGCCCGTCCTGGACGCCGACACCGAGGGCGAGCAGCCCTGGGTCGCCACCGGCTACGTCGCCGGGCCCGCGCTCACCACCGCCGTCCGGGAGTACGGGCCGCTGCCCGAACCGGCCGTCCGCGCCCTCGGGGTCGGGCTCGCCGGGGCGCTCGCCCACGTGCACGGGCTCGACCTGGTGCACCGGGACGTCAAACCGTCCAACGTGCTGCTGACCCTGGACGGGCCGCGGCTGATCGACTTCGGCATCGCCAGGGCGCTCGACGCGACCGGCGGCTTCACGCGATCGGGCCACGTGGTCGGCTCACCCGGCTTCATGTCGCCCGAACAGGCGAGCGGGCAGCCGGTCGGACCGGCCGGGGACGTCTTCTCGCTCGGCGCCGTGCTGGCCTTCGCCGCCACCGGCGTGCACCCCTTCGGAGAGGGCGTCAGCGCGGCCGTCCTGCTCTACCGGGTGCTGCACGAGGAACCCGATGTGGCCGGACTGCCGCAGGAGCTGCGGGCGATCGTCACGGACTGCCTGGCCAAGGACCCGGCCGCCCGGCCCACCCCGCAGCAGCTGGCCGCCCGGCTGGACCCGGACGGCGCGGGCGGCGCCAGGTTGTGGGGCTTCCTGCCGCCGGCGCTGGCGGCGGGGGTGGGACGCGGTGCGGTGGAACTGCTGGACCTGGAGGACGAGCCCGAGGGGGCGCAGACGGACGCAGCGCAGGCGGAGCCGACGCCGACCTTCGTGCCCAGGGGCTACTACCCGCCGTCGATGGTGCGGCAGCCCGCGCCCGGCGGGCCGCGGCGGCGGGCGGGGCTCGCGGCCGCGGCGGTGCTGACGGTCGCGCTGCTCGGGGGCGGGGGGTACGGGTTGTACGCCTGGTGGCGGGCGCCCGGTCCCGATCCGGTGGCCTCGGGGCCGACCACGGGGCCGGTCCCGGTCCCGTCCGTCGACCCGGGCGACGCCGTCGCCTCACCCGGGGCCTTCGTGCCGGGCGGGACGGACGGCCCGTCCGCATCCGCTTCCTCCCCCTCCGCTCCCTCTTCCCCGTCCTCCCCCTCTGCTCCCGCCGCCGCCTCGCCGTCGGCTCCCGCGACCGGCGGGCCGAACGCGGTGCCGGCCGCCTTCCTGGGCACCTGGAGCGGGGACATGATCACCGACAAGGGCCTGCCCGGCGGCACCACCACGCTCACCGTCCGCCCGGCGGCGATCGGCCAGGAGACCACCGGCAGCCGCAACGCCGTCTCCGGGCTGATCCCGATCAGCTGCGAGGGGAGTTGGACGCTCACGTCGGTCTCCGACACCAAGCTGGTGTTCCGGTCCCGGCTGGTCCGCTCCTCGCTCCCCGGAGCCTGCACCGGCGGTGCCAACGCCGAGACGCTCACCCTGCAGCCCGACGGGACGATCCGGTTCACCTCCGCCGACCCGGCGGCCGGAAACCCGGCCGGGACCCTGCACAGGACGAACGGGGCGGCGGGCTGAGGATGCCCGAAAGGCCTGGCGTAGGCTGGTTCGGCCGTACCCGAGTAGCACTTGAGAGAGAGAAGGCCGCCAGGTGACCGAGCTCGCAGCGACCACCCTCGATGCGTCCAGCACCGACCTGCGGGCCGTGCTCGACCGGGCCGCCGCCGGCGGCCGGATCACTCCGGAGGAGGCGCTGGAGCTCTACCGCTCCGCGCCGCTGCACGCGCTCGGCTCCGCCGCCGACGCGGTGCGCCGCCGCCGCTACGCCGGTACCGAGCACATCGCGACGTACATCATCGAGCGGAACATCAACTACACCAACGTCTGCGTGACGGCGTGCAAGTTCTGCGCCTTCTACGTGCCGCCGAAGAGTGACAAGGGCTGGTCCCGCGAACTCGACGAGATCCTGCGCCGCTGCGCCGAGACGGTCGAGCTGGGCGGCACCCAGATCATGTTCCAGGGCGGCCACCACCCGGACTACGGCGTGGAGTACTACGAGCGCGCGTTCTCGGCGATCAAGGCCGACTTCCCGCAGCTGGTGATCCACTCGCTGGGCGCCTCCGAGGTCGAGCACATGTCCCGGATCTCGGGGGTCTCCATCGAGGAGGCCATCACCCGGATCCACAAGGCGGGCCTGGACTCCTTCGCCGGCGCCGGCGCCGAACTGCTCCCGGAGCGCCCGCGCAAGGCGATCGCCCCGCTCAAGGAGTCCGGCGAGCGCTGGCTGGAGATCATGGAGGCCGCGCACGGCCTCGGGGTGGAGTCCACCTCCACCATGCTGATGGGCACCGGCGAGACCAACGCCGAGCGGATCGAGCACCTGCGCATGATCCGCGACGTGCAGGACCGCACCGGCGGCTTCCGGGCCTTCATCCCGTACACCTACCAGCCGCAGAACAACCACCTCAAGGGCTCCACCCAGGCCACCGTCTTCGAGTACCTGCGGATGATCGCCATCGCCCGCCTGTTCCTCGACAACATCGCCCACATCCAGGGCTCCTGGCTCACCACCGGCAAGGAGGCGGGCCAGCTGTCGCTGCACTACGGCGCGGACGACCTCGGCTCGGTCATGCTGGAGGAGAACGTCGTCTCGGCGGCCGGCGCCAAGCACCGCTCCAACCTCACCGAGCTGATCCACCTGATCCGGGCCGCCGACCGCGTCCCGGCGCAGCGCTCGACCACGTACGAGCACCTGCGGGTGCTGGACGACCCGGCGAACGACCCGGTCGACCCGCGGGTCGCCTCGCACATCGCCTCCACGGCGATCGAGGGCGGCACGGCGCACCCCGAGCTGAAGATCCTGGACAACTGAGGCTCCCTGCGTGCGGGGGCCCCGCGTTCGTGAGGGTCCCTGCGTGCGCGGGGCTCCTGTGTGCGCGGGGCTCCTGCGTTCGTGAGGGTCCCTGCGTCGTTCGGGGGATTCCCGGGCTCGTGAGGATCCCGGACGAGTGAGGGTCCCGGGCAGCCGAGGATCCCGGACGAGTGAGGACACCACCCGCCGTGCTGACCCTGCACCGGGCCGCCTTCGTGCTGCCCGACCCGGCCGACCCGACCGCCCCGTCCTTCGCGGACGGGGCGGTGGTGGTGCGCGGCGAACGCGTCGAGGCGGTCGGACCGTACCGGGAACTGGCGGCCGCGCACCCGGACGCGCGGGTGCGGGACTGGGGCTCGGCGGTGCTCGCCCCCGGGCTGCGCAACCCGTACGGGCACTGGCTGTTGGAGCGGGCCTACCACCCGGACCCGCGGGAGGAGATCGGCGTCGAGCCGGTGGCCGACGGACTGGCCGGATCGACGGACGAGGCGCGGTGCGGGGCGAGTGCGCGGCGCGGGCTGCAGCGGATGCTCGGGTTCGGGGTGACGGCGGTGGCCGGTCCGTTCGCGCGTCCCTCGGTGCGGACGGCGGTGGGGCGGTCGGGGGTCGTCGAGGTGCCGGTCCGGCCGGGCGGTGCGGACGTCGCGGACGTTCCGGACGGCACGGGTGCTGCAGGTGTTTCTGGTGCTGCGGGCGGCGCGGGCGGCACGGGTGCTGCGGGCGGCGCGGGTGCTTCTGGTGCTGCGGGCGGGGGTTCGTTGGACCCGCTGGCCGTGCTGCCCTTCGCGGAGGCCGTGTACGGGCGGGTGGCGGTCGGCGGGCGGGCGGACTTCGCGGTGTTCCCGGCCGCGGGGGAGGGGCGTGCCGAGCCGGTGGCGGGCGGGTGCCTGGCCACGGTGCTGGGCGGGAGGCTGATGTACCGGCGGCGCTGAGCGGGCCGGTGACGGTTCCGTGGGGGTCCCGCAGGGAGCCCGTGGCGGGCCGGTGCGGGATTGGTGGGGGGCTGCCGGAGGGCGGCGGGGAGCCCGCGGGCCCGGCCCGGGTCCGGTGGCGGACCGGTGGCGGACCGGAGGTCGTCCGGCGCCGCCAGTGTGACGTACTCGTCAGTAGCCGGATTCCCTTCCGGCGCACGGGACTTCCTTCGCGTACACCCGAACTCTGCTGCCGGTGGCGGGGGATGATTGTCCCTTCGCCGTGACCTGAGGGCCCGCCAGCGGATACGATCCCGGACAGCTCGATCCGTACCCTCACCACACCACCGCCCGTGCCCGCGGGCGGCGGGGCCCGTCCCCGGCCCCGACGGCAAGCCAGGACAGGAACCATGCAAACCGCGACCGTTCCCCCGCCGCGCGTCCCGCGGTTGGGCCGTGGTTGGTACCTCGCCGCCGTGCTCAGCGCCGTGCTGGCCGTCGGCATGTGCCTGCTCGGCTGGCGTCAGGCCGACCAGGCCGACCGGATCGCGGCGCACCCGGTGAGAATCGAGGGCACCGTCACCCAGCTCCCGACCGGCGGCGGCACCTACAGCGCCGTCAGCTACCAGGTCGGCGGCCAGCCGCACACCGCGGCCGCGCTGCCCGTCGCGGACGGCACCAAGCTCGGTGACGCGATCTGCCTGGAACACGCCGCCGACGACGCGGGCGCGGTGCGGATCTGCGGCGACACCTACCCGCAGCCCGTCGGCGTGGGCCTGGCCCGGTTCAGCGTTCCGGTCGCCGTGGTGCTCTTCGCGGTCTGCGTGCTGCGCATCTGGCGACACCGCAGGGCGGTCGCGGTCCGCGCCGGACAGGGGCGGCTGGCCGCCAACCTCGCGATGGCGACGGAAGCGCTGGCCGACGGGATGCCCGCGATCACCCACGGCAAACGCTCCCGCCGCAAGCGCCGGGCGGGCGGGCGACGCGGCCAGCACTGAGGGGGCCACTCCCGTCCCCGGGGACCGGGGCGACCCGTCGGCGCATCCGGGGCGAGGCCGGGGTGCGTCCGGTGTCGAGCCGCTGTTCGGTCCGGTGCGGAGCCCGGTGGTGCGCCCCGTGGTGCGGGCCGTCGCGGGGGCCGTCGCGGGGCCCGGCGTGCGGCGCATCGTGCGCCCCGTTGGTCGGGGAGTCCGGGCGAGGGTGAACAATGGGGGCGTGACCCGAGCCTCTCTGGACAAGCAGCCGCACGAAGTCGCCGCCATGTTCGACGACGTCGCGGCGAACTACGACCGCACCAACGACGTGCTCTCCCTCGGCCAGGCCCGCGCCTGGCGCCGGGCGGTGGCCGAGGCCGTGGCCGCCGGACCGGGGGACCTCGTGCTCGACCTCGGGGCCGGCACCGGCACCTCCTCGCTGCCCTTCGCCGAGGCCGGGGCCCAGGTCGTCCCGTGCGACTTCTCGGTCGGCATGCTCGCCGAGGGCAAGGCCCGTCACCCCGAGCTGGCGCTCACCGCGGGGGACGCCACCCGGCTGCCGTTCGCGGACGGCACCTTCGACTCGGTGACGATCTCCTTCGCGCTGCGCAACGTCCAGGACACCGACGCGGCGCTGAGCGAGATGCTGCGGGTCACCAAGCCCGGCGGCAAGCTGGTGATCTGCGAGTTCTCCACGCCGACCTGGACGCCGTTCCGGACGGTCTACACCGAGTACCTGATGCGCGCGCTGCCGCCGGTCGCCACGGCCGTCAGCAGCAACCCGGAGGCGTACGTCTACCTCGCCGAGTCCATCCGGGCCTGGCCGGACCAGCCGGGGCTGGCCGCCAAGCTGCAGGAGAACGGCTGGTCGAAGGTCGCCTGGCGGAACCTCACCGGCGGGATCGTCGCGCTGCACCGGGCGTACAAGACCGCGTAGGCGGTGCGGGCGGTGCAGGTCACCGGGCGGACCGGGCGGACCGGCCTCGGCGGGTGACCGGGCGGACCGGCAGGCCGGTGCCGGGCGGGTGACCGGGCGGACCGGCAGGCCGGTGCCGGGCGGGTGACCGGGCGGGGACGCGGGCATTTCCGGCGGCGTGAGCGGAACTAGACTGCCGAAGACAAAAGCCGCCGTCCCCCCGCCGCAGCTCCAGGAGTGTGTCCACGTGTCCGAGACCGCAGCCGATCTGACGAAGCCGGACAGCCCGGTGGAGAGCACGGCCGACGTCATCGTGGTCGGCGCGGGCCCGGCCGGTGCCACCACGGCGTACTACCTGGCCCAGGCCGGGCTGGACGTGCTGCTGCTGGAGAAGACCGCCTTCCCTCGGGAGAAGGTCTGCGGCGACGGCCTCACCCCGCGCGCCACCAAGCAGCTGGTGGACATGGGCATCGACGTCTCCACCGAGAACGGCTGGCTGCACAACAAGGGCCTGCGGATCATCGGCGGCGGCGTCCGGCTGGAGCTGGACTGGCCCGAGCTGTCCTCCTTCCCCGACTACGGCCTGGTCCGCAAGCGCGCCGACTTCGACGAGCTGCTGGCCCGTCAGGCCGAGAAGGCCGGCGCCCGCCTCTACGAGCGCTGCAACGTCAGCGGGCCGGTCCTGGACGAGCGCACCGGCCGGATCGTCGGCGTCACCGCCAAGCTCGGCGAGGAGAAGCGGCCGGTCACCTTCCGCGCCCCGCTGGTCGTCGCCGCCGACGGCAACTCGACCCGGCTCTCCCTCGCCATGGGCCTGCACCGGCGCGAGGACCGCCCGATGGGCGTCGCCTACCGCACCTACTTCAACTCCCCGCGCCACGACGACGACTACCTGGAGTCCTGGCTGGAGCTGTGGGACACCCGCGGCGGTCAGCGCAAGCTGCTGCCCGGCTACGGGTGGGTCTTCGGTATGGGCGACGGCACCTCCAACGTGGGCCTCGGCATCCTCAACTCCTCGCCGGCCTTCGGCGAACTGGACTGGCGCGACGTGCTCAAGGCCTGGTGCGCCGGCATGCCGGAGGAATGGGGCTACACCCCCGACAACATGACCGAGCCGATCCGCGGCGCCGCGCTGCCGATGGCCTTCAACCGGCAGCCGCACTACACCCGCGGCCTGCTGCTCGTCGGCGACGCGGGCGGCATGGTCAACCCGTTCAACGGCGAGGGCATCGCCTACGCGATGGAATCCGGCCAGATCGCCGCCGGCGTCATCGTGCAGGCCCTCGCCCGGGTCACCGACGGGGGCCGGGAACGCGCCCTCCAGGCCTACCCGCGCATCCTCAAGGACGTGTACGGCGGCTACTACACGCTGGGCCGGGCCTTCGTGAAGCTCATCGGCAACCCGAAGGTGATGCAGCTGGCGGCCCAGCACGGCCTGCCCCGGCCGCTGCTGATGCGCTTCACCCTCAAGCTGCTCGCCAACCTGACCGACCCGCAGGGCGGCGACGCGATGGACCGCGTCATCAACGGCCTCACCCGGGTCGCGCCGAACGCCTAGGTCTGTCCGGCCGCACAGGACCTAGTCCGGAGCCCCTTCCGACTCCACCGCAGCAGTCTCTGCGGCAGGCCCCTCCGGCTGTTGCCCGGCCTGCTCCTCCGCCGCCTCCCGGCGTCCGTCGACCGGACGCCGGGAGGCGGCGGAGCGCTGTTCGACGTAGGCGAGGCGGTCGGCGAAGACCCGGGCCGCGTCGGGGGTGAGCGTCCGCAGCGCCACCAGGGCGGAGAAGACGACGTCGCAGAGCTCGTGCTGGACGTCCTCCCAGCTGTGGGTCACCCCCTTGCGCGGATTCTGGCCGGTGGCGCCGACCACGGCCGCGCCGACCTCGCCGACCTCCTCGGAGAGCTTGAGGATCCGCAGCAGCCGCTCCTCCCGGGGCGACAGCGTGCTCTCCGCGTCCAGCCATGCGACCAGGTGGTCGACGCTCTCCCAGATCCGGCTGTCCATGCGGCGTTGCTCCCTGCGGTGTGGTCGGTGTTGCCACGGTACGGGAGCGGCACGGCAGGCGGGCTCGGTCGGTGGCCGGCTGGTCGCTGGCTGACTGGTCGGTGCCTGGCTGGTTGGCTGGTGGGCCGGGTCGCCGTGGCTGCCCGGCCCGGTCGGTCAGCGGGTGCTGATCTTCACGTTGCGGATGTTCACGGGCAGGTTGGGGAAGCCGTCACCGGGGTTGTTCTGGTCGTCCTCGCCGGCGGCGGCGATCTTCTGCAGGACGTCCAGGCCCGCCGTGATCCGGCCGAACGGGGTGTAGGCGGGGGAGAGCTTGGTGTCCTTCCAGACGAAGAAGAACTGGCTGCCGTTGGTGTTCGGACCGGCGTTGGCCATGGCCACGGTGCCGGCCGGGTAGGTGGCGCCGGTCAGGTTCTCGTCCGGGAAGGAGTAGCCGGGCCCGCCGCTGCCCGTCCCGGTCGGGTCGCCGCACTGCAGGACGTAGATCCGCTGGGTGGTGAGGCGGTGGCAGTGGCTGCGGTCGAAGTAGTCGTGCTCGGCGAGGAAGCGGAACGAGAAGGTGGTGCAGGGAGCCTTGTCGGTCAGTGCCTCGAAGGTGATCGCGCCCTGGCTGGTCCGCAGCGTCGCGCGGTAGGGCTTGGCCGCCTTCTTGGCGTCGAAGACAGGGATGCCCTTGAAGTTGTCCGCCGGCACGGCCGGTGTGTAGGTGCAGCTTGCGGTGGGGGTGGCTGCCGCGGGGGCGGAGGTGTCCGCGACGGCGGTGCCGGTGCTCGCCACGAGCGGGAGGACGGTGGCGGCGGCGACCAGCGCCCAGTGCGTGCGCTTCACGTGACGGGCCTTCCGGGGGGTGGTGGACGGCTGGATTGTCATGGAGGAATCATCCACGGCCGGATGGGGATGCGATAGGGGGCGGGACGGCCGTGGCCCGCGGGGCGCGGGTGCGTGATGGTCGGTCAGATGTGCCCCGGGGGAGGGGATTCGGGTGGGGTCGGCGGTCCGGGTGTTCCCGCCTGCCTGTCGGTCCTGTCGTGCTCGGCGGTACTGCGCTCGGCGGTGCTGTGCTCGGCAGTGTCGTGCTGCGTTCGTGTTGCGGATGTTGCCGGTGTTACGAGTGTTGCCTGTGCGGCTGAAGTTGCCGGTTTGCCGGTGGGGCTCGAGTTGCCGGTGTGATGGGACTACTCGATGGGGTCCTCCTCGGTGGGGGCGAAGAGTCCGGCGCGGGCGGCCAGGGCAGCGGCGTCGGCGGCCCGCTCGGCGCTGCGGGCGTCCAGTGGTTCCCCGGAGACGAACAGGCGGTAGTAGAGCGGGGCGGTGGCGGCTCGGACCACCTCGGCGCCGTCCGTTCCGACTGGCAACTCGCCCCGGTTGATGGCCCGTTCGGCAACCTCGGCGGCCTGTCGGTGGCGGGCCGCGAAGAAGTCGCGCAGGGCGGCCGCGCCGGCGTCGGAGCGCTGGGCGGCGGAGATCAGTGCAGTGGGGGTGGGCCCCAGCTCCGGGTCGGTGAAGACGCCGAAGACTTCCTGGGTGATCCGGCGGAGGTCCTGTCGGAGGTCGCCGGTGTCGGGTAGGGGCCACGGCTGATCGGCGGAGGCGGTCAGGGCGTCGGCGACGAGTCCGTCCACACCGCCCCAGCGCCGGTAGAGCGTCGCCTTGTGGACGCCGGAGCGGATGGCGACCGCCTCGACGGTGAGGCCGTCGTAGCCGTTCTCGGTGACCTCGGCCAGCGTGGCGGCGACGACGTCCGCCCGGACCCGTGCGCTGCGGCCCCCGGGTCGCGGGGTCGGGGTGCGAGGCGGCTGCTCGGGGTAGGTGGCTCCGGTCAAAGTCGACTCCAGTCGCATTAAGGCTTGCTGCAGGGGTGGCGGTCGTGCCATGCTCATCATAATGCGACTTCAGTCGCATTTCGAGAGGAGTCCTGTGACCGCCACCGCCGTTCCCGATCCCACCGCCGTTCCCGACCCCACCGTGCTCCACCCGCTGGCCGGCCACGACCGGGTCGTGCTGCTGCGGTCGCTCGTCACCGATCCACGGATCGAGGTCGGCGAGTACACCTACTTCGACGACCCCGAGGGTGCCACCCGCTTCGAGGAGCGCAACGTCCTCTACGCGTACGGCCCCGAGCGGCTGGTGATCGGCAAGTACTGTGCGATCGCCACCGGGACCCGCTTCCTGATGGCCGGTGCGGCCCACCCGACCATCGGTGTCTCCACCTTCCCCTTCACGATGTTCGGCGGCAGCTGGACCGACCGGACTCTCGACATCGTCACCGGCCTGCCCAGCCGGGGAGACACCGTGATCGGCAGCGACGTCTGGTTCGGTTTCGGGGCGACCGTCCTGCCCGGCGTCCGGATCGGCCACGGCGCGATCATCGCGGCCGGTGCGGTGGTCACCTCCGACGTCGAGCCCTACACCGTCGTCGGAGGGAACCCCGCCCGCCCGATCCGGCGCCGCTTCGACGAGGCCGACACCGGGCGCCTGCTCCGCGCCGCCTGGTGGGACTGGCCGATCGAGCTCGTCACCGAACACGTCCGGGTGATCATGTCCGGAACCCCGGCCGACATCGAGTCGATCGCCGCCGCGAACGGCCTGCTCGACCGCTGACCATCCGGTGGCTGGAACGGCATTGATCACCGGCGGTCGGTGCGCGAGGATGGCGCCCCCTCGTTCCACGCCGCTCCCCGTCCACTGCCCGGCCTCCCGCCCGGCTCCCGGGTCCGTCCGACGCCGTACGGTCCTCACGCCCGCAGGTTCCGTTCGCCCGGAGGGATCCTCGTCATGCCCGCCTTCCTGTCCAAGGACTCGACCTCGTCGGTCCTTCGTGATCTCCCGGTGCTGCTTGTGGCAGTGGTGTGGGGGTCGAGCTTCCTCGCCGTCCAACGGGTGGCCGAGCCGGGGACGGTCGTGGCGATGCTCGTTCTGCGCTTCGGGTTGGTGCTGCCGCTGCTCGGGGCGGTCGCCTGGCGGGCGCTGCGGAGGCTGAGCCCCACCGAGTGGCTGGGCGGCGCCGCACTGGGGCTGGTGCTCAGCGGGATCTTCCTGCTGGAGACCTACGGCGCCGTGCACACCTCCGCGACCAACGCCGGGCTGATCATCAGCCTCGCGATGGTGCTCACCCCGCTCGGCGAGAGCGCCCTCGGCCGGACCGCGCCACCGCGGGCCTTCCTGGCAGCCGCCGGCCTGGCCGTTCTCGGCGTCGCCCTGCTCACCGGCGACGGCGGACTGCGGGCCCCCTCGCTCGGCGACCTGCTGGTGCTGGGTGCCGCCCTCGTACGCTCCGCGTACGTCCTCGCCGTGGCCCGCACCCGGGCCCTTCGCGACACCGACATGCTGGCCGTGACCTGGGTGCAACTCGCGGTGGCCACCGGCGTGTTCGCCGTCGTCGCGCTCTCCGTGGGGCCGGCGCCGTGGACCGTCGCCCGCTCGTACGGGCCCGGCCAGTGGGCCTGGTTGCTGCACTTGTCCTTGTTCTGCACGCTCTTCGCCTTCTTCGTCCAGATGTGGGCGGTGCGGGCGACCTCGCCCTCGCGGGTGAGCCTGCTGCTCGGCACCGAGCCGTTGTGGGCCGCCGTCTTCGGGATCGCCCTGGCCGGGAACCGGATGGGCCCGCTCGCCCTGCTCGGTGCGGCCCTGGTGCTGGTCGCGACCGAGTGGGGCCGCCGTACCGCTCCCGTGTCCCGTCCGGCCGGGGACGGGCACGGGGACGAGGTGGACGCTGCGGTGGATGCGGACCAGGGCGCCGGCGAGCAGCGGAGGGAACCGGCCTCGGCGTGATCCGTCGGTGTCGTCACCGGCGCCGCCACAGTGTCCGGCGGGCGTAGTCGATGGTGACCGCCCCGAGCAGCGGGCCCCAGGCAACCAGCGGCAGGTAGGCGCCGGTCATCACCAGGGCGGCGAAGCCGCGCGGCGAATCCGGTTCGGCCAGGTTGCGCGCCCAGCCGCCGAACAGCGCCCCCGTGCCGAGGGCGGTGAGTATCACCGAGCCCAGCAGCGCCGGGACGACCGCGGCGAGCGGCCGGACCCGGCGGCCGCCGATCAGCGGGATCCAGCGGGGCGCCACCAGCCCCCAGGGTCGGACCAGGCCGAGGGTCAGGAAGGCCAGCGCCTCGGTCAGGGCGCTCAGCACCACGCAGTAGACGGTGCCCCACCCCGGCTGGTGCGCGCCGTACGCCGCGGCCGTCGCGCCGGTGAAGCCGACCGGGACGCCGAAGCCGAAGGCGATCCGCCACACCCCCGAGGGGACGGTACTCAGGGCCGCGGCCTTGGCGGCCAGCCGGGCCCAGCGCGGCGCCGGCGGGACGTCCGGGGCGGTCGTGCCCGCCGCCCCGGACGCGTCCCGGTGGGCGGTGGTGCGGGCGTTGATCATGAGCTTCGACACGGTGGACTCCTCTCGGCCCGGCCCCATCGGCCGGTGCGATGGCTCAAGACTGGACGCCCACCAGGGGCTCGCGGCAGTGCCGATCGGGCTGTTCCCGCTGCTCAACCGGCTTGTGAAATATGCCGATCGGCACAGGCGCGCCGTCCTTCCCGCGTCGTAATGTGACGGCAGTCGACGAGAGGTGGTGACGATGACTCAGGTCCTGGCGCTGGTGGTCCCGGCCCTGCTGCTGCCGGCCTGGACGGCCCGTCGGCGGCACGGGACGGTTGCCGTGACGACCGGGCTCGGCGCGGTGTCGGTGGCGGTCTCGCTCGCCGTCCGGTTCGCCGGCCACTGGACGGAGGCGGCCCGCTGGACGGGGCTGGTCGGTCTGGTCGAACTGGCCGCGCTGCTGCTGGCGGTGGTCCTCAGCCTGCGTGCGGAGGACGGTCCGCGGAGCGCTGCGGCGGCCTGGACGGCCTGCGGAGCGGTCGCGCTCTGGCCGTCCCGGTTCGACGGGCCCGCCGACGTGCTCACCCTCTTCGGGTTCGGATCGATCCTGTCCCTGCCGACCGTGCTGATCGGGCTCTACCTGAGGGGCCTGGACGACGGCAGGGCCCGCGCGGTGGCCGAGGCCCGTCGGACCCAGCGGCTCGAACTGGCCCACGACCTGCACGACTTCGTGGCACACGACGTCAGTGGCATGGTCGCCCAGGCCCAGGCCGGGGCGTACCTGGCCTCCATCGACCCGACACGGGCGGCCGAGCTGTTCGAGCGGATAGAGCAGGCCGGGCAGCGGGCCCTGGCCTCGCTGGACCGGACCGTGCAGCTGCTGCGCAGTGAGGAGGCCGCGAACCGCAGTCCGCAGCCGGGTCTCGCCGAACTCGCACAGGTCGCCGAGCAGTTCACCGCCGCCGGTGGCGCTGCGGTCCGGTTGGAGCTGCCGGACGGGCCGGTGCCGCGGGAGGTGGGGGGCACCGTCCACCGGATCGCGGTCGAGTGCCTGACGAACGTCCGCCGGCACGCTCCGGCCGCGCGGACGGTCGAGGTCCGGGCCCGCCGCATCGGCGGACAGTTGGAGTTGACCGTGACCGACGACGGCGGGGCGCCGGCCTCGGGCGGGCGGCCGCGGCGGGGCGGCGGGAGCGGGCTCACGGGGCTCGCGGCCCGGGTGGAGGCCCTCGGCGGCTCGTTGGAAGCCGGTCCGTACGAGCGAGAGGGCTGGCGGGTGATGGCGATGCTGCCGCTGGCCGCGGCCGCCGGTGGGCCGCAGGAATCCGGGACGCAAGGATCCGGGCCACAGCGATCCGGGCCACAGCGATCCGGGACGCAAGGATCCGGGACGCAGGGTTCCGAACCACCGGGGGCCGAGTCGGCGCGATCCGGCCGGGAACGATCGGAGGAGCCGACACGGGTCGGCACGGGGGAGGTGCAGGGATGAGCGGTGGTACGGGCCCGGTCCGGATCCTGATCGCGGACGACCAGGCGGACGTCCGCAGTGCGTTCCGGATGATCCTGGACGTCCAACCGGACATGACGGTGGTGGCCGAGGCGGCGGACGGCGCCGCGGCGGTGGAGGAAGCGAGGAGGCTGCGGCCGGACGTGGTGCTGGCGGACATCCGGATGCCGAGGCTCGACGGTCTGGAGGTCACCAGGCAACTGTCCGGCCAGTGCAAGGTGATCGTGGTGACCACCTTCGACCTGGACGAGTACGTGCACACGGCGCTGCGGCACGGTGCGGCGGGGTTCCTGCTCAAGCGCTCGGGGCCGGTGCTGCTGATCGAGGCGGTCCGGGCGGCGATGGCCGGAGACGCGTTGATCAGCCCGCAGGTCACGGTGCGGCTCCTTCGGCACATGGCCCTTCCGGGGGCGGAGCCGAAGCCGGGGCCGCTCTCCGGTGCACAGACGTCGGGGCCGCTGACCGCGGGGCCAGTGGAGGAACTGACCGCGCGGGAACGGGAGATCGCCGAGCAGGTGGCCGACGGGGCGACCAACGCCGAGATCGGCGCGGGCCTCTTCATCTCACCGGGAACGGTGAAGAACCACCTCGCCAGCATCCAGCGCAAGCTCGGTGCCCGTAACCGGGTGGGCATCGCGGCCTGGGTGTGGGAGCAGGCGGCCGGCAACCGGTAGTCGACCCCCTGCGCACCCACGGCCGGGCTGCGCACCCACGACCGGGACTAAGGGGAACAGCTCCCGGGGCAGCGGCCGCACGAGCGCAGCCCTCGCCCCAGCCCTCGCCCTCGCCCCCGGCATGCGCGCGGGCAAGCGCAGGAGTCCGTGCACAGCCGCGCACGCACAGCCGTGCACGCACGCGCAGCCGTGCACGCACGCACAGCCACGCACGCACGGGCAGGCACGCCCGGAGCCCGACGGGGGAGTCGGAGGGCGGTCGGGAAGCCGGAGCGGAACCCCAGCCGACACCCACCCCGCGCGCTTGTGAACGAAGGGTCAAGCGAGCGTTCGGACCCCCGCCACCCCTCCGGGTGAGCCGCTATAACACGTCAACATGGCGCCTCGAAATTTGCTTGCTCCGACGCATAGTTGATATAGGAATACGCCCCTGACCAGCTGCTTCACAAGTAAATGCGACTGGTTGTGATCATTTGACTCCTTTGCGTCGACAAAACTGGGCATGTTCACATTCGCCACCATTCACATGGTGTCGTAGATCACAAAGATCGCGGTGAACTGCGTGTCGCAGATCACAAGCCGACGGGCATAGGATGCGCTCGTTCCAGGCTTTGTGAACTGCCTCACATGAGGTGGATCCCGGGAACCGGAACGCGGGTTCACCTCAGCGTGACCTGCCGGTTCCGATCTGCAGTCAAGGACGACTGGACGGAGGGAGCGGGGGCTATGAATGCCTACGCGCCGATCCTCGTACTCGGTGCCATCGCGGCGGCGTTCGCGGTCGGCTCCGTCGTGATGGCCTCGCTGACCGGCCCCAAGCGCTACAACCGGGCCAAGTTGGAGGCGTACGAGTGCGGCATCGAGCCGACCCCGCAGCCCGTGGGCGGCGGTCGGTTCCCGATCAAGTACTACCTGACGGCGATGCTCTTCATCGTCTTCGACATCGAGATCGTCTTCCTCTACCCCTGGGCGGTGACCTTCGACGCCCTGGGGATCTTCGGGTTGGTCGAGATGCTGCTCTTCATCGCCACCGTCTTCGTCGCGTACGCCTACGTCTGGCGCCGCGGCGGCCTGGAGTGGGACTGAGCCCAGCGGGACCGACCCCCGGAGCGGGACTGAGCGCGGGGTGGCCGCCGCCCTTGTGAACGAGCGGACAAGCCCGAACGGGCCGGACGTACCAGAGGACTTGAGGGCATTGAGAGGGATCTGATGGGAATCGAGGAGAAGCTGCCGAGCGGCTTTCTGCTCACGACCGTGGAGACGGCCGCCGGCTGGGTGCGCAAGTCGTCACTCTTCCCGGCCACCTTCGGTCTGGCCTGCTGCGCGATCGAGATGATGACCACCGGTGCCGGTCGCTACGACCTGGCCCGGTTCGGCATGGAGGTCTTCCGGGGCTCCCCCCGGCAGGCCGACCTGATGATCGTGGCGGGCCGGGTGAGCCAGAAGATGGCACCGGTACTGCGCCAGGTGTACGACCAGATGCCCAACCCCAAGTGGGTGATCTCGATGGGCGTCTGCGCCTCCTCCGGCGGGATGTTCAACAACTACGCGATCGTGCAGGGCGTCGACCACATCGTCCCGGTGGACATCTACCTGCCCGGCTGTCCGCCCCGTCCGGAGATGCTGATGGACGCGATCCTGAAGCTGCACGACAAGATCCAGCACGAGCCGCTGGGCGTGAACCGGCGCCGGGCCGAGGAGCTCGGCGAGGCGCTCGCCCTGCAGGCCACCCCGATCAGCGAGATGCGGGGGCAGCTGCGATGAACGAGCAGGTTCCCGAGACCCGCCGCGAGCGGCCGGTCCGCGAGATCCCGGTCGAGGTGGTCGGCCGCCGCCAGGGCATGTTCGGCGCGAAGGGCAGCGGTGACACCTCCGGCTTCGGCGGTCTGGCGGCGCCGGTGGTGCTGCCCGGTCCGAGCGAACGGCCCTACGGCGGTTGGTTCGACGAGGTCGCCGACGAGCTGGAGGGCGCCCTGGAGGAGCAGGGCCTGGACCCGGCGGAGGTGATCGAGAAGACCGTGGTCGATCGCGGCGAGCTCACCTTCCACGTCGACCGCGCCCACCTGTTGAGGACCGTCCGCGTCCTGCGCGACGACCCGGCGCTGCGCTTCGAGCTGTGCCTGGGCGTGAGCGGCGTGCACTACCCGGACGACAAGGGCCGCGAGTTGCACGCGGTCTACCACCTGCGCTCGATCACCCACGGCCGGCTGGTCCGGCTGGAGGTCACCGCGCCCGACGCGGACCCGCGCGTCCCGTCCGTGGTGAGCGTCTACCCGACCAACGACTGGCACGAGCGCGAGGCCTACGACTTCTTCGGCCTGGTCTTCGACGGTCACCCGGCGCTCACCCGGATCATGATGCCGGACGACTGGCTGGGCCACCCGCAGCGCAAGGACTACCCGCTCGGCGGCATCCCCGTCGAGTACAAGGGCGCCCAGATCCCGGCTCCCGACCAGCGGAGGTCGTACAGCTGATGAACACTCAGCACCACGAGGAGGCCCGCGGGGAAGCCGCGGAGGCGGACGCCCGCGAGACCACCGAGGGCCGGGTCTTCACCGTCACCGGTGGCGACTGGGGCGAGGTGGTCGAGGCGGTCGGCCGGGCCGACGACGAGCGCATCATCGTCAACATGGGTCCCCAGCACCCGTCCACGCACGGCGTGCTGCGGTTGATCCTGGAGATCGACGGCGAGACGGTGAAGGAGGCCCGCTGCGGCATCGGCTACCTCCACACCGGCATCGAGAAGAACATGGAGTTCCGCAGCTGGGTCCAGGGCACCACCTTCGTGACCCGCATGGACTACCTGACCCCGCTGTTCAACGAGACCGCCTACTGCCTCGCGGTCGAGAAGCTGCTCGGCATCACCGACGACGTCCCGGAGCGGGCCGGCGTCATCCGCGTGATGATGATGGAGCTCAACCGGATCGCCTCGCACCTGGTCTGCCTGGCCACCGGCGGCATGGAGATCGGCTCCACCACCCTGATGATCTACGGCTTCCGGGACCGCGAGCTGATCCTGGACGTCTTCGAGCTGGTCACCGGCCTGCGCATGAACCATGCGTACGTGCGTCCGGGCGGCCTCGCCCAGGACCTGCCGCCCGGCGCCGTCGACCAGATCCGCGAGGCGGTCAAGGTCTTCCGCTCCCGGATGCACGAGTACGACAAACTCGCCACCGGGAACCCGGTGTTCAAGGCCCGTCTGGTCGACGTCGGCTTCCTGGACCTGCCCGGCTGCCTGGCCCTCGGCGCCACCGGCCCGATCCTGCGGGCCACCGGCCTGCCGCACGACCTGCGCAAGTCGGACCCGTACTGCGGCTACGAGGACTACGACTTCGAGGTCGCGATCGCCGACAGTGCCGACTCCTACGGCCGGTTCCTGATCCGGCTGGAGGAGATGAAGCAGTCGCTGCGGATCGTGGAGCAGTGCCTGGACCGGCTGCGCCCGGGCCCGGTCATGGTGGCCGACAAGAAGATCGCCTGGCCCGCCCAGCTGGCCGTCGGCCCGGACGGGATGGGCAACTCCCTCGACCACATCCGCAAGATCATGGGCACCTCGATGGAGGCCCTGATCCACCACTTCAAGCTGGTCACCGAGGGCTTCCGGGTCCCGGTCGGCCAGGCGTACGCGGCGGTCGAGTCGCCCAAGGGCGAGCTGGGCGTGCACGTGGTCAGCGACGGCGGGACGCGCCCGTACCGGGTCCACTTCCGGGACCCGTCGTTCACCAATCTGCAGACGATGGCGGCGATGTGCGAGGGCGGCCAGGTGGCCGACGTGATCGTCGCGGTGGCCGGGATCGACCCGGTGATGGGAGGCGTGGACCGGTGAGCAACGTCGAACTCGGACTGCCGGCGCTGCCGGCCGCACCGTACCCCGAGGAGGTGCGCGCCCGGCTGGCCGCCGACGCCGCCGAGCTGATCGCCCGCTACCCGCAGGCCCGTTCGGCCCTGCTGCCGCTGCTGCACCTGGTGCAGGCCGAGGAGGGCTTCGTCAGCCCGACCGGGATCCGGTTCTGCGCCGAGCAGTTGGACCTCACCACCGCGGAGGTCACGGCCGTCGCGACCTTCTACACCATGTACCGGCGCCGCCCGGCCGGGAAGTACCACGTCGGGGTCTGCACCAACACCCTGTGCGCGGTGCTCGGCGGTGACCAGATCTTCGCCGAGCTCCAGGAACACCTGGGGGTGCGCAACAACGAGACCACCGAGGACGGCGAGGTCTCGATCGAGCACATCGAGTGCAACGCGGCCTGCGACTACGCGCCCGTGGTGATGGTCAACTGGGAGTTCTTCGACAACCAGACCCCGGAGAGCGCCCGGCAGCTGGTCGACGACCTGCGCGCGGGCCGCGAGGTCCGGCCCACCCGGGGTGCCCGGCTGTGCGGCTTCAAGGAGACCGCCCGGATCCTGGCCGGCTTCCCGGACGAGCGCCCGGGCGCCAACGACGAGTCCGGTGCCGGCGGCGCGCCCTCCCTGGCCGGACTGCGGCTGGCCCGCGGCGAGGCCCTGCCCGGCACCCCCGGAGCCCGGGTGGTCTCACCCCGCCCCGAGCCGCCCCGCCCCGAGCCGCCCCGCAACGACGCGGCCCGCGCCGAAGCACCGCAGACCGAAGCGCCCCGCGCCGAAGCACCGCAGACCGAAGCGCCCCGCACCGAGGGCACCGGCCAGGAAGGGAGCGAGGCGTGATGACCTCCGCCGAGCCGGCCGAGAAGCTGCTCACCCCCGTCCTGTCCGACCCCTGGGACGACAGCCGTCCCTGGACGCTCGACACCTACCGCCGCCACCACGGCTACGAGGGCCTCAAGGCGGCTCTCGCCATGCCCCCGGACGACGTGATCGCCCTGGTCAAGGACTCCGGTCTGCGCGGCCGCGGCGGCGCCGGCTTCCCCACCGGCATGAAGTGGCAGTTCATCCCGCAGAACGACGGCAAGCCGCACTACCTGGTGGTCAACGCGGACGAGTCCGAGCCGGGCACCTGCAAGGACATCCCGCTGCTGTTCGCCAATCCGCACTCCCTCATCGAGGGGATGATCATCGCCTCCTACGCGATCCGCTGCGACCACGCCTTCGTCTACCTGCGCGGCGAGGTCGTCCCGGTGCTGCGCCGGCTGCACGCGGCCGTGGCGGAGGCCTACGAGGCGGGTCTGCTCGGCCGGAACATCCTCGGTTCCGGCGTCGACCTCGACATCACGGTGCACGCCGGCGCCGGCGCGTACATCTGCGGCGAGGAGACGGCGCTGCTGGACTCGTTGGAGGGCCGCCGCGGCCAGCCCCGACTGCGGCCCCCGTTCCCGGCGATCGCCGGCCTGTACGCCTGCCCGACGGTGGTCAACAACGTCGAGTCGATCGCCTCGGTGCCGCCGATCCTGGCCCGCGGCAAGGAGTGGTTCAAGGGCCTGGGTACCGAGAAGTCCCCCGGCTTCACGCTGTACTCGCTCTCCGGCCACGTCACCAACCCCGGCCAGTACGAGGCCCCGCTGGGCGTCACCCTGCGCCAGCTGCTCGACCTCAGCGGCGGCATCCGTGCCGGGCACCGGCTGAAGTTCTGGACCCCGGGCGGCTCCTCCACGCCGATGTTCACCGACGAGCACCTCGACGTCCCGCTGGACTACGAGGGTGTCGGCGCGGCCGGCTCGATGCTCGGCACCAAGGCGCTCCAGGTCTTCGACGAGACCACCTGCGTGGTGCGGGCGGTGACCCGGTGGACGGAGTTCTACGCCCACGAGTCCTGCGGCAAGTGCACCCCCTGCCGGGAGGGCACCTACTGGCTGGTCCAGCTGCTCCAGCGGGTCGAGGCCGGCGAGGGCGTCGAGGGGGACCTGGAGAAGCTCCTCGACATCGCCGACAACATCAACGGCAAGTCCTTCTGCGCGCTGGGTGACGGTGCGGCGAGCCCGATCGTCTCCTCGCTCCAGCACTTCCGGGCCGAGTACGAGCAGCACCTGGCCGAGCGCCGCTGCCCGTTCGACCCGGCAGCCTCCACCGTCTGGGCCGACGGCCCCCGCCCCGGCCACCAGTCCGCCACCGAAAGGGAGGTGCACGCGTGACGATGACAGAGCCAACCGCCTCCACGGGAGAGAAGCCCGCGGTCGAACTGGTCACGCTCACCATCGACGGCGTCGAAGTGCAGGTCCCCAAGGGGACGTTGGTGATCCGCGCGGCCGAGGTCGTCGGCACCCAGATCCCGCGCTTCTGCGACCACCCGCTGCTCGACCCGGCCGGCGCCTGCCGCCAGTGCATCGTCGAGGTCGAGGGCCAGCGCAAGCCGGTCGCGTCCTGCACGATCCCGGTGGCCGAGGGCATGGTGGTGCGCACCCAGCTCAGCTCGCCGGTGGCCGAGAAGGCGCAGCGCGGCGTGATGGAGCTGCTGCTGATCAACCACCCGCTGGACTGCCCGGTCTGCGACAAGGGCGGCGAGTGCCCGCTGCAGAACCAGGCGATGTCCAACGGCGCCGCCGACTCCCGCTTCGAGGGGATGAAGCGCACCTACGAGAAGCCGGTGCCGATCAGCAGCCAGGTGCTGCTGGACCGCGAGCGCTGCGTGCTGTGCGCGCGGTGCACCCGCTTCTCGCAGCAGATCGCGGGGGACCCGTTCATCGACCTGGTGGAGCGCGGGGCGCTGCAGCAGGTCGGCACCGGTGAGGGGGACGACTTCGAGTCGTACTTCTCCGGGAACACCATCCAGATCTGCCCGGTGGGCGCGCTGACCTCGGCGGCCTACCGGTTCCGCTCGCGCCCCTTCGACCTGGTCTCCTCGCCGAGCGTGTGCGAGCACTGCGCGGCGGGCTGCGCGCAGCGCACCGACCACCGGCGCGGCAAGGTGCTGCGCCGGCTGGCGGGCGAGGACCCGGCGGTGAACGAGGAGTGGAACTGCGACAAGGGCCGCTTCGCCTTCCGCTACGCCCAGCAGCGGGACCGGCTGACCACCCCACTGGTGCGGGTGGACGGTGAGCTGGTGCCGGCCTCCTGGCCGGAGGCGCTGGCGAGGGCCGCCGGGGGTCTGCGCGGGTCCCGGACGGGCGTGCTGACCGGTGGCCGGGTGACGGTCGAGGACGCGTACGCGTACGCCAAGTTCGCGCGGGTGGTGCTGGGCACCAACGACGTGGACTTCCGGGCCCGCCCGCACAGCGGCGAGGAGGCCGACTTCCTGGCCGCGGCGGTCGCCGGGCGCGGCGTGGACGTGGACGGCTCGGGCGTGACGTACGAGCGGCTGGAGCAGGCGCCGGCGGTGCTGCTGGCGGGTTTCGAGCCGGAGGAGGAGTCGCCGATCGTCTTCCTGCGGCTGCGCAAGGCGGTCCGCGGCCGCGGCCAGAAGGTGTACTCGGTGGCCGCGTTCGGTTCCCGGGGCCTGGCGAAGCTGCGCGGTGTGCTGCTGCCGGCCGCGCCGGGCACCGAGCCGGAGTGGTTCGCGGCGCTGGCGGCGGACGAGCCGCTGAACGACGAGGCGGGCCGGGCGGCCGAGCTGCTGCGCACGCCGGGTGCGGTGATCCTGGCGGGCGAGCGGTTGGCCGCGGTGCCGGGCGCGCTGACGGCGGTGCTGCGGCTGGCGCACGCGACCGGCGCCCGGCTGGCGTGGGTGCCGCGCCGGGCGGGTGAGCGCGGAGCCGTGGAGGCCGGCGCGCTGCCGGGGCTGCTGCCCGGTGGCCGTCCGGTGGCCGCCGCGGCGGCGCGGGCCGAGGCGGCTGCGGCGTGGGGGGTGGCGGAGCTGCCGTCCGGGCCGGGCCGGGACACCGACGGGATCCTGGCGGCGGCCGCGCGGGGCGAGCTGGAGGCGCTGCTGGTCGGCGGCGTGGATCCGGACGACCTGCCGGACCCGGCGCTGGCCGACGAGGCGCTGGCGGCGGTCCCCTTCGTGGTGTCGCTGGAGCTGCGGCCCTCGGCGGTGACGGCGCGCGCGGACGTGGTGCTGCCGGTGGCGGCGGTGGCGGAGAAGGCCGGCACCTTCCTGGACTGGGAGGGCCGGGTGCGGATGTTCGAGTCGGCGCTCAAGCCGGACCAGCAGATGGGCCGTCACCTGCAGTCCGACCTGCGGGTGCTGAGCATGCTGGCGGACGCGCTGGGCCACCGGCTGGGCCTGCCCGACGTCCGGGCGGCGCGGCTGGAGCTGGACGGCTTCACCCCCTGGGAGGGCGACCGCCCGGTGGACCCGGCGGCGCACCCGGGTCTGTTGCCGCGACCGGCCACCGGCCAGGCGGTGCTGGCGGGTTGGCGCATGCTGCTGGACGGCGGCGTGCTGCAGCAGGGTGATCCGCACCTGGCGGGCACCCGGCACCCGGCGGTGGCCCGGATCTCCGCCGAGACGGCGAAGGAGGTCGGCGCCGAGGCGGCTGCCGCGCTGCGGCTGACCGGCCCGGCGGGCTCGCTGACCCTGCCGCTGGAGGTCACCGACTCGATCCCGGACCGCACGGTCTGGATCCCGTTCAATTCCACGCCGGGCGGCGCCCACCGCGCGCTCGGCACCACGGTCGGCCACCTGGTCACGATCGCCGCGGCCGAGGCCGCGCCCGAGCCGGCGGCGCAGGCCCCGGCCGAGGCGGCCGCGGCCGTAGGGGAGGACCGATGACGACTCCGCAGCCGTACGAGACGCTCCAGTTCTTCGGCCAGGACCCGTGGTGGCTGGTCCTGCTGAAGGCGGTGTTCTGCTTCGCCTTCCTGGTCCTGACGGTGCTGATCGCGATCGTCTGGGAGCGCAAGGTGGTGGCCTGGATGCAGTTGCGCATCGGGCCGAACCGGCACGGGCCGTGGGGCCTGCTGCAGTCGCTGGCGGACGGCGTGAAGCTGGCGCTGAAGGAAGACCTGGTGGTCACGGGCTCGGACAAGGTGGTCTACATCCTGGCCCCGATCGTCTGTGCCATCCCGGCGTTCATGGCCTTCGCGGTGATCCCGTTCGGCCCGGCGGGCGACGAGGTGTCGATCTTCGGCACCCGGACGCCGCTGCAGCTGACCGACTTCCCGGTGGCGCTGCTGTACATCCTGGCGACGGCCTCGGTGGGCATCTACGGCATCGTGCTGGCGGGCTGGTCCTCCGGTTCGACGTACCCGCTGCTGGGCGGGCTGCGTTCGTCCGCGCAGATGATCAGCTACGAGATCGCGATGGGTCTGTCCTTCGCGGCGGTGTTCATCTACTCGGGTTCGATGTCGACCTCGGAGATCGTGGCGCACCAGCAGCCGACCTGGTTCGCGGCGCTGCTGCCGGTGTCGTTCATCGTCTACGTCATCGCGATGGTGGGGGAGACCAACCGGGCGCCGTTCGACCTCCCGGAGGCCGAGGGCGAGCTGGTCGGCGGCTTCAACACCGAGTACTCCTCGCTGAAGTTCGCGATGTTCATGCTGGCCGAGTACGTGAACATGGTGACGGTCTCGGCGGTGGCCTCGACGCTCTTCCTGGGCGGCTGGCGGGCCCCGTGGCCGGTGTCGACCTTCTGGGAGGGCGCCAACCACGGCTGGTGGCCGATGCTGTGGATCATCCTGAAGATCCAGCTGCTGTTGTTCTTCTTCATCTGGCTGCGCGGCACGCTGCCCCGGTTGCGCTACGACCAGTTCATGAAGCTGGGCTGGAAGGTGCTGATCCCGGTCTCGCTGGTCTGGCTGGTGCTGATCGCGAGCGTGCGGGCGCTGCGCAACGAGGGCTACGGCTTCGGCGAGGTGGTGCTGTACGTGGGTGCCCCGGTCGGGGCGGTGCTGCTGCTGGCGCTGGTGCGGGACTTCCTGAGGAAGCAGCCTGAGGAGGAACAGGCGCCCCCGAAGGGCGAATTCGATCCGATGGAGGGCGGCTACCCGGTGCCGCCGTTGCCGGGTCAGGTGCTCCCGCCGGTGCCGCGCCGGCGCAGCCGCGCCCCGAAGCAACTCCAGGACGCCCTCAACGGGGCCGACCATTCCGAAGGGAGCTGAACCGAGATGGCGTCTGACCAGTCTGATCAGTCCGACCGGTCCGACCGCACGGACGGGCCCGAGCGGGCCGACCGGCCGTCGATCCTCGGCCCGGCCGCCGGCTTCGGCGTGACCTTCAGGGCCATGTTCAAGAAGCGGCTCACCGAGCAGTACCCGGAGCAGAAGAAGCCCACTGCTCCGCGCTTCCACGGCCGCCACCAGCTGAACCGGCATCCGGACGGCCTGGAGAAGTGCATCGGCTGCGAGCTGTGCGCGTGGGCGTGCCCGGCCGACGCGATCTACGTGGAGGGCGAGGACAACCGGGAGGAGGAGCGCTACTCGCCGGGCGAGCGCTACGGCGCGGTCTACCAGATCAACTACGCCCGCTGCATCCTGTGCGGGCTGTGCATCGAGGCCTGCCCGACCCGGGCGCTGACCATGACCAACGAGTACGAGCTGGCCGACTCCTCCCGGCGGGACCTGATCTTCACCAAGGAGCAGTTGCTGGTGGGCCTGTCCGAGGGCATGGTCGACACCCCGCACGCGATCTTCCCGGGCACCGACGAGGGTGCGTACTACCGGGGCGAGGTCACCGCGGCGGCGCCCGGGACGGTCCAGCAGGAGCGCACCGACCGGGAGAAGGAGGTGCAGCAGTGATCGGGCAACTCGCGGCCGCGACCGGGACGACCTCCACCGGCGAGGCCGTCCAGTTCTGGGTGCTCGCGGTGATTGCGGTCGGCGGCGCCCTCGGGATGCTGCTGATGCGCAAGGCCGTGCACAGCGCGCTCTGCCTGGCGGCCACCATGATGGCGCTGGCGGTCTGTTACATGGCCGAGGGCGCGGTGTTCCTGGGCGTGGTGCAGATCGTGGTCTACACCGGCGCGATCATGATGCTGTTCCTGTTCGTGGTGATGCTGGTCGGCGTCACCAGCGAGGACTCGCTGAAGGAGCAGCTGAAGGGGCAGCGGTTCGCCGCGGTGCTGTGCGGCCTGGGCTTCGGCGTGCTGCTGATCGCAGGGATCGCCAACGCGAAGCTGGACCACTTCACCGGGCTGGGCGAGGCGAACGCCGAGGGCAACGTGCCCGGCCTGGCCCGGCTGATCTTCACCCGGTACGTGTGGGCCTTCGAGGTCACCGGCGCGCTGCTGATCACCGCGGCGATCGGCGCGATGGTGCTGACGCACCGCGAGCACGTGAAGGCGCCGAGGACCCAGCGCGAGTTGGCGGCGCAGCGGGTCAGGGACAACATCCAGCTGCCGCCGCTGCCGGCGCCGGGCGTGTACGCGCGGCACAACGCGGTGGACGTGCCGGGCCTGCTGCCGGACGGCACGGTCGCCGAGGACTCGGTGATGGCGACGCTGCGCGAGCGCGGCCAGGTCCGGGACGTCAGCCAGGCGATGCTGCGGCGGATGGCGGAGCTGGAGAACAGCACGGCGGACTGGCTGGGCCGTCCGTCCTCCGAGCGGCCGGCGGTGACCGGTCCGCGCAAGTCGCTGGAGCCGGTGCCGGTGCCCGCGAACGGCGAGCACGGCGAGCACGGCGAGCACGGCGAGGCCGGCGGGGACGGCCCGGCCGGCGAGGAGGGCGCGCAGTGAATCCGGTCAACTACCTGTACCTGTCAGCCTTGTTGTTCACCATCGGCGCCTCCGGGGTGCTGATCCGGCGGAACGCGATCGTGCTGTTCATGTGCGTGGAGCTGATGCTCAACGCCTCGAACCTGGCGCTGGTGACCTTCTCCCGGATGCACGGGACCCTGGACGGTCAGATCATCGCGTTCTTCACGATGGTGGTCGCGGCGGCCGAGGTCGTGGTCGGCCTCGCCATCATCGTCTCCATCTTCCGGACCAGGCATTCCGCTTCGGTCGACGACAGCAATCTGATGAAGCTGTAGGCGGAGGGCCTTCGGTGAACTCTCTCATTCCGCTGCTGGTGGCGGCTCCACTGGCCGGCGCCGTCCTGCTGCTGCTCGGCGGCCGCGCGCTGGACCGGTTCGGCCACTGGGTGGCCACGGCGCTCGCGGCGCTCTCGTTCGGCTTCGGCCTGGCGCTCCTGTCCGACCTGCTCGGCCGGGACGCCGAGCACCGGACCGTCATCGAGTACCTCTACACCTGGATCCCGGTGGACGGCTTCCAGGCCGACATGTCCTTCCGGCTCGACCAGCTGTCGATGACCTTCGTCCTGCTGATCACCGGCGTCGGCACGCTGATCCACGTCTACTCGGTCGGCTACATGGCGCACGACGAGCGCCGACGCCGCTTCTTCGCGTACCTGAACCTGTTCCTGGCCGCCATGCTGCTGCTGGTGCTCGCCGACAACTACCTGCTGCTGTACTTCGGCTGGGAGGGCGTCGGCCTGGCCTCGTACCTGCTGATCGGTTTCTGGCAGCACAAGCCGAGCGCGGCGACGGCGGCGAAGAAGGCGTTCATCGTCAACCGGGTCGGCGACATGGGCCTGTCGATCGCGATCATGCTGATGTTCGCCGAGTTCGGCTCCTTCTCCTTCGGCCCGGTCTTCGGCGGCGCGCACGAGGCGAGCGAGGGCAAGCTGACGGCGATCGGCCTGATGCTGCTGTTGGCGGCCTGCGGCAAGTCGGCGCAGGTGCCGCTGCAGTCCTGGCTCGGGGACGCCATGGAGGGCCCGACCCCGGTGTCGGCGCTGATCCACGCGGCCACCATGGTGACGGCCGGCGTCTACCTGATCACCCGCTCCTCGGCGATCTTCGACCTGGCGCCGGACGCGCAGACCGCCGTGGTGGTGGTCGGCGCGGTCACGCTGCTGTTCGGTGCGATCGTCGGTTGCGCCAAGGACGACATCAAGAAGGCGCTGGCCGGTTCGACCATGTCGCAGATCGGCTACATGGTGCTGGCGGCCGGGCTCGGCCCGATCGGCTACGTCTTCGCGATCATGCACCTGGTGACGCACGGCTTCTTCAAGGCCGGGCTGTTCCTCGGCGCCGGGTCGGTCATGCACGGCATGAACGACGAGGTGAACATGCGTCACTACGGCGGCCTGCGCAAGTACTTGCCGGTCACCTTCGTCACCTTCGGCCTCGGCTACCTGGCGATCATCGGCTTCCCCGGCCTGTCCGGCTTCTTCTCCAAGGACAAGATCATCGAGGCGGCCTTCGCCAAGGGCGGCACCGAGGGCTGGATCCTCGGCCTGTGCACGCTGGTCGGCGCCGCCGTCACCGCGTTCTACATGACCCGGGTGATGCTGCTGACCTTCTTCGGCGAGAAGCGCTGGCAGCCAGACGCCGACGGCAACCCCCCGCACCCGCACGAGTCGCCGAAGAGCATGACGATCCCGATGGTCCTGCTGGCCCTGGGCTCGGTCTTCGTGGGCGGGGTGTTCGCCTACAACGACTCCTTCCTGAAGTGGCTGGAGCCGGTCACCGGGTACTCGGAGGGCGACTCGCCGCTCGCCCCGCTGACCGTCACCCTGCTGACGACGGTCTGCATGGTCGCGGGCGTCGCCTTCGCGTACGTGGTGTACGGGCGCTCGCCGGTCCCGGTGGTGCCGCCGGTCGGCTCCCCGCTCACCCGGGCCGCCCGCCGCGACCTGCTCCAGGACGAGTTCAACCATGCGGTGCTGGTGCGGCCGGGCTCGGCGCTCACCGCGACGCTGGTCTACTTCGACAGCCGCGGCCTGGACGGCTTCGTCAACGGCCTGGCCGCCGCGATCGGGGGCCTGTCCAGCCGGCTGCGGCGGATCCAGAACGGCTTCGTCCGCACGTACGCGCTCTCCATGTTCGGCGGCACGCTGGTGCTGGTCGCCACGACTCTCCTGATGAGGTCCGTCTGATGACTCGCGCAGATTCCACGTGGGGGGTGAGCGCATGAGCGCCCTGCTGTCCGTCACCTGCGCCGTCCCGGCGGCCGGCGCGGTGCTGACCGCCGCCCTGCCCGCCGGGTCGAACGAGGCCCGGCGCAGGACCACCAAGTCCGTCGCCCTGGGCGTCTCGGCCGTCACCCTGGTGCTGGCCGTCCTGGTGGCGGTCCGCTTCGAGCCCGGCGGCGCCCGCTACCAGCTGACCGAGTCGTACAGCTGGATCCGCTCCTTCGGCATCAGCTTCTCGCTGGGCGTGGACGGCATCGGCGCCGTCCTCGCCCTGCTCACCGCGGTCCTGGTGCCGGTGGTGATGCTCGCCTCCTGGCACGACGCCGATCCTCCCTCCTCGCCCGCCGACGGGAAGGAGGGGCCCAGCCCGGCCCGGCCCGACGGCACGTTCGAGAATCGGCGGCGGACCCAGGGCTTCTTCGCCCTGATCCTGGCGGTGGAGGCGATGGTGGTCGTCTCCTTCTACGCCACTGACGTCTTCCTCTTCTACGTGTTCTTCGAAGCCATGCTGATCCCGATGTACTTCCTGATCGGCGGCTTCGGCGACCGGGCCGGCGGCCCGGAGTCGGCGCGCCAGCGCTCCTACGCGGCCGTCAAGTTCCTGCTGTACAACCTGCTCGGCGGCCTGGTCATGCTGGCCGCCGTGATCAGCCTGTACGTGATCGCGCAGGACCAGGGCTTCGGCACCTTCGACCTGCCGACGCTCACCTCGGCGGTCGCCGACGGGAAGCTGCAGCTGTCCGGCACCGCCGAGAAGGCGCTCTTCCTGGGCTTCTTCTTCGCCTTCGCGGTGAAGGCCCCGCTGTGGCCGCTGCACACCTGGCTGCCGAACGCGATGGGCGAGGCCACCGCCGGCACCGCGGTGCTGATCACCGCGGTGGTGGACAAGGTCGGCACCTTCGCGATGCTGCGCTTCTGCCTCGGGCTGTTCCCGCACGCCTCGAAGACCTTCGCCCCGGCGATCCTGGTCCTCTCGCTGATCGGGATCGTCTACGGCGCGCTGCTGGCGATCGGCCAGAAGGACATCAAGCGGCTGGTCGCCTACGCCTCGATCTCGCACTTCGGCTTCATCATCATGGGCATCTTCGCCCTGACCAGCCAGGGCCAGAGCGGCGCCACCCTCTACATGGTCAACCACGGCCTCTCCACCGCCGCCTGGATGCTGGTGGCCGGCTTCCTGATCTCCCGCCGCGGCTCGCGCCTGATCGCCGACTACGGCGGCGTGCAGAAGGTCGCCCCGGTGCTCGCCGGGACGTTCCTGATCGGCAGCCTGGCCACCCTGTCGCTGCCCGGGCTCGCCCCGTTCGTCAGCGAGTTCCTGGTGCTGGTGGGCACCTTCACCCGCTACCCGGCGATCGGGATCGTCGCGACCTTCGGCATCGTGCTGGCCGCGCTGTACGCCCTGCTGCTGTACCAGCGCACCATGACCGGCCCGGTGAAGGAGGGCGTGCGCGCGATGCCCGACCTCAAGGCGCGCGAACTCGCCGTGGTCGCCCCGCTGGTGGCGCTGACCGTCCTGCTCGGCGTCTACCCCAAGCCGCTCACCGACCTGGTCAACCCCTCGGTGAACGCGACGCTCTCGCAGGTCCACGAGACCGACCCGGCGCCGGCCCACCCGGTCGCCGCCACCTCAGGAGGTGAGCAGAAGTGAGCCCCACCGCAGTGCTCGCCGCCGCCGGCGGCAACACCCCCAGCATCCCGGCGCCGCACATCGAGTACGGCCAACTCTCCCCGATGCTGGTGGTGTTCGGCGCCGCCGTGGCCGGGGTCCTGGTGGAGGCCTTCGTGCCCCGCCGGTACCGGCACTGGACGCAGGTGACGATCGCGCTGGCCGGCCTGGTCGGCGCCTTCGTCGCCGTGGTGGTGCTCGCCGTGCAGAGCCACGGCTTCACCCGGATCGACCTGCTGGCCATGGAGTCGGTCGCGCTGGACGGCCCGGCGCTGTTCCTGCAGGGCGTGATCCTGCTGGCCTCGGTGGTCGCGGTGCTCACCTACGCCGAACGGCGGCTGGAGCCCAAGGCCGGCGGCCTGCCCGCCGACGCCTTCGCCGCCCAGGCCGCCGCCACGCCCGGCGGCGAACAGGAGCGGGCCGCGGTCCGGGCCGGCTTCGCCACCACCGAGGTCTTCCCGCTCACCATGTTCGCGGTCGGCGGGATGCTGCTGTTCCCCGCCGCCAACGACCTGCTGACCATGTTCGTGGCGCTGGAGGTCTTCTCCCTGCCGCTGTACCTGCTGTGCGCCCTGGCCCGCCGCCGCCGGCTGCTGTCCCAGGAGGCGGCGGTCAAGTACTTCCTGCTCGGCGCCTTCGCCTCGGCGTTCTTCCTGTTCGGCACCGCGCTGCTGTACGGCTACGCGGGCAGCGTGAAGCTCGGCGACATCGGGGACGTCATCTCCGGCAAGGCGATGACCACCCCCGCGCAGCTCAGCAGCACCCGGAGCGACGTGCTGGTGCTGACCGGCCTGGCGCTGCTGGCGGTGGGCCTGCTGTTCAAGGTCGCGGCGGTGCCCTTCCACTCCTGGACCCCGGACGTCTACCAGGGCGCGCCGACCCCGGTGACCGGCTTCATGGCGGCGGCGACCAAGGTCGCGGCCTTCGGGGCCTTCCTGCGGCTGTTCTACGTGGCCTTCCCCGGCCTGCGGCTGGACTGGCGGCCCGTGATGTGGGGCGTGGCGATCCTGACCATGGTGGTGGGCGCGCTGCTGGCGGTGACCCAGCAGGACGTCAAGCGGCTGCTGGCGTACTCCTCGATCGCGCACGCCGGGTTCATCCTGACCGGCGTGATCGCCGTCAACAAGCAGGGCATCTCCTCCGTGTTGTTCTACCTGCTGGCGTACTCCTTCGTGACGCTCGGCGCGTTCGCCGTGGTCACCCTGGTGCGCGACTCCAAGGGGGAGGCGACCCACCTGTCCAGCTGGGCCGGGCTCGGGCGGCGGTCCCCGCTGGTCGCGGCGGTGTTCGCGCTGTTCCTGCTGGCCTTCGCCGGCATCCCGCTGACCTCCGGCTTCACCGGGAAGTTCGCGGTCTTCCAGGCTGCGGCGAGCGGCGGGGCGACACCGTTGGTGATCGTCGGTGTGCTGAGCTCGGCGGTGGCCGCGTTCTTCTACATCAGGGTCATCGTGCTGATGTTCTTCTCGGACCCGCAGCCGGGCGGCCCCACCGTGGCCGTCCCGAGCGCCTTCACGGCGACCGCGATCGGGGTGGGGGTGCTGGTCACGCTGGGTCTCGGCCTGCTGCCGCAGTACTTCCTCGACCTCGCGTCGAAGGCCTCGCTGTTCGTGCGCTGACCCGGCGCGTCCACCGAAAACCGACGAACACCCGTCCGGGCCGCGCCCCGTCCGCGCGGCCCGGACGGGTGTTTGTCGACAGCCGGGGCCGGAGCGTTCCGGCGGCTCTCCCGCCTTTATTTCCAGCCGAATTCGCCCCCACCGCCGCATGGCCCGCGCAGCCGCCCTGACCAGGGCATCCGGCCCGATCATGACAGGATCCGCACGCCCGTGCAGTGATCCACTCGCGACCGGATACCCTGCCTGTATGGCCAGCGGCGGCACTCAGGGACCAGGCCGCTAGATCGACCAGGGACAGAGGAGTGGTCTTCGTGACCGTCGTGGAACCCTTCGGGCTCAGCGTGCAGGACCGCGACCTGACCCGGGACGTCCAGGCCGGACTGGAGGCGGTGGAGGCGGCGCTCGGCGAGGCCGTCAAGAGCGACGTCCCCTTCATCACCGTCACGGCCAGTCACCTCCTCGAAGCCGGCGGCAAGCGCTTCCGCCCGCTGCTCCTGCTGCTCGCCGCCCAGTTCGGCGACCAGGGGGCGCCCGGCGTGGTGCCGGCCGCCGTCGTCGTCGAGCTGACCCACCTGGCCACGCTGTACCACGACGACGTCATGGACGAGGCCCCGGTGCGCCGCGGCGCCCCGAGTGCCAACTCCCGCTGGGACAACTCGGTCGCCATCCTCACCGGCGACTTCCTGTTCTCCCGCGCCTCCCAGGTGCTGGCCGACCTCGGCCCGGAGGCCGTGCGGATGCAGGCCGAGGCCTTCGAGCGGCTGGTCACCGGTCAGATCCTGGAGACCCGCGGCCCCGGCCCGGAGACGGACCCCCTGCTGCACTACCTGGACGTGCTGGAGGGCAAGACCGGCTCGCTGATCGCGGTCTCCTGCCGGATAGGAGCACTGATGGCCGGTGCCGAGCCCGCCCTGGTGGACACCCTCGGCGAGTTCGGCGAGCGGATCGGCATCGCCTTCCAGCTGGCCGACGACGTGCTCGACATCGCCAGCGACGGCCACGAGTCCGGCAAGACCCCCGGCACCGACCTGCGCGAGGGCGTGCCCACCCTGCCGACCCTGCTGCTGCAGCAGATGCCGGCCGACCCGGCGGACCCGGACGACGCCCGGCTGCGCGAACTGCTCGCCCAGGACCTCGTGGACGACGAGCTGCACGCCGAGGCGCTGCGCCTGATGCGGGCCCACCCCGCGCTGGAGCGCGCCCGCGCGGAGACGCTGCGCCGCGCCGAGGAGGCCCGGGCGCTGCTCGCGCCGCTGCCGGACTGTGCGGCGAAGGCGGCCCTGGAGGGCCTGTGCGACGCGGTGGCCATCCGCACGATGTGACGCGCCGGCCGTTCGCGGCGCGCCGGCCGTCCGCACCCCCTGACGCGGTTTCCGGTACGACCGGCCCGGGCTCTCGGTACGACCGGGCCCGGGCCGGTCGCGTTCCGGGTCCGGTTCGCGCCGGACCGCCCCGGAACCCGCGTCCGGGGGCGGCCGGTTCGCGCATCGGGGACGACCGGCCCCCGGGATGGGGGAGACTGGCTTCCGTCAGCTCGCCCCAGCCGGGAAGGTCGCCATGCGTCGCGTCGTCATCGCCGAGGACTCCGTACTGCTGCGGGAGGGACTGACCCGGCTGCTCACCGATCGCGGCCTGGAGGTCGTCGCGGGTGTCGGGGACGGTGAGGCCCTGGTGAAGACCATCCACGACCTGGCGGCGGCCGACGCGCTGCCCGACGTCGTGGTGTCCGACGTGCGGATGCCCCCGAGCCACACCGACGAGGGCCTGCGCGCCTGCGTCGAGCTGCGCGGCCACTACCCGCAGCTGAACGTGCTCGTGCTGTCGCAGTTCGTGGAGGAACGTTACGCCTCTGAACTGTTGGCCGGATCCACCCGCGGCGTCGGCTATCTCCTGAAGGACCGGGTCGCCGAGGTGCGGGAGTTCGCCGACGCGGTCGTCCGGGTCGCCGACGGCGGCACCGCGCTCGACCCCGAGGTGGTGCAGCAGCTGCTCAGCCGCAGCCGCAAGGGCGACGTTCTGGCCAACCTCACGCCCCGCGAGCGCGAGGTGCTCGGACTGATGGCCGAGGGCCGCACCAACGCGGCGGTGGCCAAGCAGCTGGTGGTCTCCGACGGCGCCGTGGAGAAGCACGTCAGCAACATATTCCTCAAGTTGGGCCTGGCCCAGAGCCCGGAGGACCACCGCCGGGTGCTGGCCGTCCTGACGTACCTCAACTCCTAGCCGACACCCCCGGCCCGACCCGCGGAACGGCCCGCGGCCCGCCTCCCGGCCGACGCGCCGGCCGCACCGGGGACGGGCGCGGCCGCAGGGCCCGGGCGCGGCCGCGGGGCCGGGAACGGCCGCCGGATCCGGAATGATCTACGGCGGCCGGACGTTGTCCATGTGTGCGGTACGGGCGCGGGCCGGTGATTTCCCGCCGCACGCGGGAGTTCCGTCCCAGGCCGACTCCACCCGCATAGGATGCGGGAGGTGCACCAGGCGGACGGGGCACGGGGCCGCGCCCGCGGTGGTGTGCCCTAGGAGGTCCGCGGCAGTGACCAGTCAGGTCGATCAGTCAGAGGCAGTGGACGGCTCGGACGGCGACGAGACCCGTGCCGGCAGCGGCGACGTGCGCCCCGGTTCGGGCGTGCCCGCCGGCCCACCCTCCCCGGGCGGCCCGGCACCCGGGCGCACCAAGCCGATCCGCAGACTCGACCGGGTGATCATCCGTTTCGCCGGAGACTCCGGTGACGGCATGCAGCTCACCGGCGACCGGTTCACCTCGGAGACGGCGTCCTTCGGCAACGACCTGTCCACGCTGCCGAACTTCCCGGCCGAGATCCGCGCCCCCGCCGGCACCCTGCCCGGCGTCTCGTCCTTCCAGCTGCACTTCGCCGACCACGACATCCTGACCCCGGGCGACGCCCCGAACGTGCTGGTCGCGATGAACCCGGCCGCGCTGAAGGCGAACCTGCCGGACCTGCCGCGCGGCGCGGAGATCATCGTCAACACCGACGAGTTCACCAAGCGCGCGCTGGCGAAGGTCGGTTACGCGGCCGACCCGCTGACCGACGGGTCACTGGACGGCTTCCACCTGCACAAGGTGCCGCTGACCACGCTGACCCTGGAAGCGCTCAAGGACAGCGGCCTGGCCCGCAAGGACGCGGAGCGGGCGAAGAACATGTTCGCCCTGGGCCTGCTGTCCTGGATGTACCACCGGCCCACGCACGGCACGGAGTCGTTCCTGCGCAGCAAGTTCGCGAAGAAGCCGCAGATCGCCGAGGCGAACGTGCACGCCTTCCGGGCGGGCTGGAACTTCGGCGAGACCACCGAGACCTTCGCGGTCTCCTACGAGGTGCCGCCGGCCAAGCTCCCGGCCGGGCGCTACCGCAACATCTCCGGAAACCTCGCCCTCTCCTACGGGCTGATCGCCGCCGGGCAGCGCTCGGGCCTGCCGCTGTACCTGGGCTCGTACCCGATCACCCCGGCCTCGGACATCCTGCACGAGCTGAGCAAGCACAAGAACTTCGGGGTCCGCACCTTCCAGGCGGAGGACGAGATCGCCGGCATCGGCGCCGCGCTCGGCGCCGCCTTCGGCGGGGCGCTCGGCGTGACCACCACCTCCGGGCCCGGGGTGGCGCTCAAGAGCGAGACGATCGGCCTGGCGGTCTCGCTCGAACTGCCGCTGCTGGTGGTCGACATCCAGCGCGGCGGCCCCTCCACCGGCCTGCCGACCAAGACCGAGCAGGCGGACCTGCTGCAGGCCATGTTCGGCCGCAACGGCGAGGCGCCGGTGCCGATCGTCGCCCCGGCCACGCCCGCGGAGTGCTTCGACGCGGCCCTGGAGGCGGCCCGGATCGCGGTCACCTACCGCACCCCGGTGTTCCTGCTCTCGGACGGCTACCTGGCCAACGGCTCGGAGCCCTGGCGGATCCCCGACGTCGACGAACTGCCGGAGATCGACCCGCGGTTCGCGACCGGCCCGAACCGCGAGGACGGCGCCTTCTGGCCGTACCTGCGGGACCCGCACACCCTCGCCCGGCCCTGGGCGGTGCCCGGCACACCCGGCCTGGAGCACCGGATCGGCGGCATCGAGAAGCAGGACGGCACCGGGAACATCTCCTACGACCCGGCCAACCACGACTTCATGGTGCGCACCCGGCAGGCCAAGGTCGACGGCATCACCGTCAAGCCGGTCGAGGTGGACGACCCGACCGGTGACGCCCGGGTGCTGGTCCTCGGCTGGGGCTCGACCTACGGTCCGATCACCGCGGCGGTGCGCCGGGTGCGCGCGGACGGCGGCGAGGTCGCCCAGGCGCACCTGCGCAACCTCAACCCCTTCCCGGCCAACCTGGGCGCGGTGCTGAGGAGTTACGAGAAGGTCATCGTGCCCGAGATGAACCTCGGGCAGCTCGCCCTGCTGCTGCGGGCGAAGTACCTGGTGGACGCCGAGTCCTACAACCAGGTGCGCGGACTGCCTTTCAAGGCGGCCCAGTTGGCGGACGTGCTGTGGGCCGCGATCGGCACCCTGGACGAGGAGGACCACCGATGAGCGAGCACCGCTTCCCGTCCCTGCGGTTGGTGCCCAAGGCCGAAGAGCCACAGGGCACAAGGGACTTCAAGACCGACCAGGAGGTGCGCTGGTGCCCCGGCTGCGGGGACTACGCGATCCTGGCGGCGGTGCAGTCCTTCATGCCGGAGCTCGGCATCAGACGGGAGAACACCGTCTTCGTCTCGGGCATCGGCTGCTCCTCGCGTTTCCCGTACTACATGAATACCTATGGAGTGCACTCGATCCACGGGCGGGCGCCGGCGATCGCGACCGGTCTGGCCGGCTCGCGGCAGGACCTCAGCGTGTGGGTGGTGACGGGTGACGGCGACGCGCTGTCGATCGGCGGCAATCACCTGATCCACGCCCTACGGCGGAACGTCAATCTGAAGATCCTCCTGTTCAACAACCGGATCTACGGCCTCACCAAGGGCCAGTACTCGCCCACCAGCGAGGTCGGCAAGATCACCAAGTCCACGCCGATGGGCTCGCTCGACGCGCCGTTCAACCCGCTGTCGCTGGCACTCGGCGCCGAGGCCACCTTCGTCGCCCGCACCATCGACTCCGACCGCCAGCACCTGCAGTCGGTACTGCGCGCGGCCGCCGAGCACGAGGGCACGGCGCTGGTGGAGATCTACCAGAACTGCAACATCTTCAACGACGGCGCCTTCGAGGTGCTGAAGGAGCCCGGCACCCGGGACGAGGCGCTGATCCGGCTGGAGCACGGGCAGCCGATCCGCTTCGGCGCGGAGGCCGCCAACGGCGTCTTCCGGGGCCCGGACGGAGAGTTGTCCACCGCGCCCGTCACGCCGGAGAACGAGGCGGACGTCCTGGTCCACGACGCGCACGCGGCCGGCCCGGCCACCGCCTTCGCGCTCTCCCGGATCGCCGACGCGGACACCCTGCACCACACGCCGATCGGTGTGCTGCGCAGCGTCCGGCGGCCCGTCTACGACGAGCTGATGGCAGGACAGCTGGCCGCCGCCACCGCCGAGCGCGGCCCGGGCGACCTGGCCGCGCTGCTGGCCGGCAACGACACCTGGACGGTGGACTGACCGCCCCCCGACGCGCGTCGGCGCCCCTCGTCC